>JACZSS010000153.1 GCA_022574115.1 Candidatus Heimdallarchaeota archaeon
GATACCATTCTTGGATGCCGGTATTTTCTTCTGTTCTTCTTGTCTCAACTACGGAATCTACGATTGACTCTAGTGTCGCCCGTAAGTGCTGATTGACAACCCCGGTGTCCGCGACAAGGAGTCCTGCCTGTTTTCGAGAGTTAAGTCTAGCAGATAATGTTTGAGTAAAGTTAATTATATCTTTTTCTAGAGTATAGATAGAAAGGAGACTGAACGGCCAAATGACAAATCGAGTCTTTTCAAACCGTTTTGATATTTGGTTAAGCGTGATGGAAAGAATTGTCAAGTCATTGGCAGACTGAAGCATGTGGACTCCTGGAATATCTTCTTCAGTTTGAACTCCTCGAAATGAATACATGTCTACTATTTGCAATCGTTCATTTAAGATTGCGTCATCAACTAACATTGCGGCATCCGGCGAAAATTGTCCCAACTCATAAATTAAGTCGGATGCTGAGGAGGTGAGCGAAACAATGCAAGTTGTACCTTCAGACTGTAATCCTTCCAATATGAATTGTTTAATAATGTGATTTCGTTTAGCAGATAAATCACCAAACAAAGCAATCGTTTTCCCGGTCATATTTGGAAGTGTTGAGTCGAGAGTGATTAAATCAGACACTAATTCTTATAAAAATGAAAAGAACTAATAACTCATTCTTTTATTCTCGAAATATTTATTTTTTATCTATGTTAGATAATCATTATGACACATGTGAAGTATTTAGCTGATATAATTTTGGTTTAATCAGCCCAAACATCTCTCTAATAATTGGTTTTGAGTTTTATCTGAGAAGTTTTATTACATCTCCGCAGAAATCTAAAGCTCGGTCGAAGAAATTCTCAACATCAGCATCAACTCCTTGCCTTAGGAGTCCAGCTTTCATCAATAAATCATTGTCAATTCCTTCAACTGGTTCAGTTTCTGCAAATAATACAAGATCAGGCATATTCACATATTTTTTCTTTGTAAAGATATGATATGCCTGAATAGATGAAAGTATGGCATCTACAGCTAGAAACTCTTTCTCGACATCTAAAGATGTATCTTCTTCTGCTTCCTCACCTTCGGGAGTAATTTCGAAACTAGGCATGAATAGTACGCTGGATAATTTTTCAAGATAATCCTGCACCATTCTTCGAGCTCCATTTTTCAGATCTACATCTGGGATATCCATTCCAGCAAAAGGGTTTGTGCCAGTAAGTAATTCGCCTTCTCTTAATGAAATTGCCCTAATAGGTGAAAATCCATTGAAATTACCGTTAGAGGGTAACTGATCTTCTAGATAAATATCATAGTCTAAAATTGACGAAAATAATGGATTTTCAAAAAATTCCAAAACTGATTTGCTCAAATCACCATAGATCGCTGATAAGGGTTTTGTCAACGCATCCGCTCTTTTAAGTATTATAAAGAAATCAATGTCGGAAACACCGGAAAATATTCGTTCCGATGCAGAACCTCCATATACAACAATTCCCACTAAGTTTTCTCCAAGAGCTTTTTCCACTCCCTTGGAGAATTTCTTCTTCATCATTTTATATTCCATCGGAATTTCACTCATAGAAGGTCTCACTTTTGATAATTTTTTCTTCCTTGATAAAATTGTTTTTACAAATCGAGACAAATAAGAACTTTGATGCCAACTAAGCTAGCGAACCACCTAGTTAATTTAGCTTGTACAGATGATTAAATCTCTCTATGAAGTCATTAAAATCCATTTTCACCCATGTTTCAATTGAAGATAAATCTATAAACCACGGTTCTCCGCTAACCCCAGTAAGCTCGATTGCTGATAATTGCTCTTTAGAAATCAAAACGTCTAACAACTGTGATTTTATTGACTGCGAAACGCTTATGTTCTGGTTTATGCCGTTAAAATTCTTAATCAAGTCTTCATCTTTGATCTCATTTAACAACCGCTCAACATTTGCAGTAAAATTAGAGTGAGATATTAGCTCTGAGCTAAGAATTATAGCTCCGGAATTTATCAGAATAGATGTATCGAGAGGCTTTTCCCTGAATACCTGTACACTGTTAAACTCATCATTCTTCACATTTACTAGCCCAACAGTATAGCGTAATCCCCGAAGAGCTAGAATAGACGCTTCATTTTTTCTTTGTCGGTGAAGGAGAAGTGCATTTCGAAAATCTGCATTTGTAATATGCGAACCAGAAATTATAATCAGATCACTTTTTACCGGTATTTTATCTTTCGGTAGTCCGGTGAACCAGAAATCTTCATAAAAGGTAAGATTTATTCTGCTGTCGACCTTTCTCAGAGCAACATTTAACCCTTTTAGTGGATTAGCCGAATAAATAGTAAGGTTTCTAAAGCCCAACCATGCCAAATGACGGATCATCCATTCAAGATTGGGGAGATCATAAATCAGTCCCTCTTCATGACCATTGCCAACTGGTATTAGTCCCAAGTGCAACCATTCAGACATGGGATAAAGAGTATCATTTTTATCAAACCAGATGATTACTTCACAATTCTCAATTTCTGATTGTAAATCTTTCCACGGCAGCTCAACCACCTCAGTTTAATAATTTTGGCAGATGTGAAAATTTCGTATTTAATATCTCATCTTTGATGTTTCTGTGTCTTGATAAGTTTCCCACATCTATCCACCATTCATGACTAATATATGCCTTTACCTGTTTCACTTTCACCAATTCTGGGATTAAATCAGTCGAAATATCTGAGATAATTGGAGAATTATTCGAATCTACGAAACTAATTTCTTCATAAATTTGAGATTTTAGTATCGAGATACCAGTGTTGGCTAAAATGTTCTTTGGATTATTATTTATCCTCATCACCGTATTTCCGGATTTTAATTGGATCATTCCTTCCTGAACTTTCCATGAGGGATCTATCCATAAACTAGCTAAATTTTCATGTTTTCTGTGAAATGTATGCATGGCCTTGACATCAAAATTCGAAATTATGTCTGTAAAATATATTAAAATATCGTCTGCATAAATTGACTCTTTAGCATTATAAAGTGCTCCCGCGGTTCCATGGTGTTTTGGATTGTCTAAAACATATTCGATTTCTACATCATAGTCAGAGCCGTCACCAAAATATCGTCTTATTTGATTTGTTCTATAGTTTGTTAACGCAATGAACTGTGTAATTCCGAACGACCTCAAATGTAAAATAATATACTCTAAGACTGGTCGTCCAGATAATCCAAGAGGCATCATTACTTTTTGATAATAATCCCCGATTGGAAATAAACGCTTTCCTTGCCCACCGCTGAATAACAGAGCTTGGATATTCTTCATCAGTTTGTCCCTAAGATCTTTCAGTTGCCTTAACTTTTTTCTTTTTTCGTCTTCTACGTCTTCCTTTGTCTTTATTGTCAGATGAAGTATCAGCAGCGCCTTGTTGAGCTTTTGTAATACTTTCCATTTGCTTTCGACTCGTGATGGCTTTTCCGGCTTTCAAAAACCGGCCAATGTCAGCTTCTTTAATAATTAATTCTTCGGCCTTGACAATCCAAGATTGTAGTCTCGTCACAAAGTAAGAAACACCAATTAAGAAGAAAATTAATGGTATAAGTACTAGCAATAACCCTTCAGGTTCGTTTATTTCGAGAGATTGTGTCACAGTTTGGGGTAAATCAATGAATGCAAGGACTCGAGCTGGATTTAACGTAAACCACGCAAGAAATACAATTATTAGAACTCTAATAGCCATTGAGGAAAGCACTATCAAAAGGATTGTGAAGGGATTGAAAGCTTTCCCCGCAGATCCCCCAAGTTTCTCATCTATCTTAGGATCGTGGGCAAGCAATCCATCGTGATAACGCTGTAAACGACCTGTCAAACGTTCTTGATCCCCTCCAGGTTTAGAGAATAAGGAGTCTGAAGCTGAATCTAGCAGGAACAACAACGCGTCTGCGTTAAATTTTTTACTTGTAGTGGAGCTCGCCCCGGTTGCCAAAGCCGTTGATGTCCGATCTTCTCCCTCCTCTTCAGCCGCAGTATCCTTTCTTTCTTTGGCTGCCTTATCTGAAGCCTGTTCTTCCTCGGTACCTAATTTAGTGATACCCAATCTAAATTCGGATAATTTTGAAAGTTGTAACCCTACTCGTTTTTGCCTTGAGAGTGCTGGAGTCGCCAAGCTATAAAGATATCCCGTTTGCAAAGAAAATTCAAAATAAATGTACGATATGAACGCCAATTGAAACAGGTTTGAATTAATCATACTACTCAGCGAGGTTGGGTCGAGTTCCAGTTGAACAGTCAAGCCTTTCATCGATGCTAATCCAATTACAATTTGTGAAATCACCAAAGTCGCCCCAGCTAGTGAAACAGAGCTTTTTCTGATGAATCCAAAGCCCGTTATCAGCATGAGTATCAAACAGAGTGCAAAGAACCCGTGTAAAGCTTCAGAGTTGTAAAGTAAACGTTGGGGTTTGTTGAACAAGTAGGCTAGCGGTGCCAACGGGTCTGGGTTGTTTCCAAAGAAAACATCTTTCTCAAATCCTTCAATTAGGTCAATAGAACCAAATAGATTGGTAAAAATAAATCCTCTCGCTGAATTGAAGTAATCGTTAGCAAAATTTCCAGTTGTATCAATTGAACCACCGATTGGTGCAGCCAACAGTGCTGCTACTGTGAGAAATGCTAGCACCATGACATAAAAATACAAAATCAATACATCAAAAAGAATACCTAAATTATCGATAGAGATAACTCCCGGAAGCAATGTATTTCGAACAGCATTAATTAATAGGAACAAAAATCCTATAGCTATAATTCTTACTAACCAAATAACAAGATAAATGTTACGAGTAGCGGATTTGAAGAAGTCGGTCGCTTTTTGCAGAGATAGTTCAGGACGTGCTGCCATCGATCATTCCTCAGATACATTTCAAGTTGGAATTTCGATGTTTAAAGTAATTTTGTGTATGTGATAAAAATTAGATGGATAGTATTAACTTTAGACGAATTTAAACAGGAACCGCTATTTGCTTCATAATGTCGTCGATGACTAATGTTCCAGTGGTACCCTCTAATTCAGCTTCAGCTTTGAGTTGCAATCGGTGAGCAACCGAGAATGTGACTATACGTTTGAGATCGTCAGGAATAACATAGTTTCTTCCCTGAATTGCGGCATAGGCTTTACTAGCCATTAATATTGCAATTGATGCTCGAGGAGAACCTCCAAGAATTAGTCTCGGATCCGTTCGTGTTTTCATTACAATGTCTCTAATATAACTCATCATATCTTCAGATAGGTGAACGTCGCTTTTGACCACTGCAATCATTTTATTGACAGTTACTGCCGTTGTTACGGGACGGATCTTTTTGAAATGCCCACTGTGTTTGAGTCGTATAATTTCCTTCTCTTCATCCCCACTGGGTAATTCCAAATTGAGTTTCATACTGAAACGATCAACTTGGGCTTCTGGGAGAGGATAAGTTCCTTCCTGCTCGACTGGATTTTGTGTGGCCACAACAATAAACGGCGGATCGAGTTTGTAACCCTCACCTTCAATTGTGACCTGCTTTTCTGCCATACACTCAAGCATTGCTGCTTGTGTTTTTGGTGGCGAACGATTAATTTCATCCGCTAATAGGAAGTTGCAGAATACTGGTCCCCTTCTTAGTTTAAAGGAACCACTTTTAGGATCATAAATATTCGTACCCAAGACATCAGAAGGCAAAGCATCAGGAGTAAATTGTTGTCGGTTAAAGACTAAACCAATTGTATCCGCAAATGCTTTAGTAATTACTGTTTTTGCTATACCGGGTACACCTTCCAGTAGAACATGACCTTCAGCAAGTAAAGTAATCATAATATCCTCAAGAACATCTGCTTTACCGATAATTACTTTCTGCATTTCAGTGTGACATTCATGCCAAATGCGCTGAATATCTTTCACGTCAAATTTTTCTTTCGCTCGTTTTGGTGGAGCTTTCGGTTTTGCAGCAGCATCCACAGATTTACTAGCTTCAGGCGGAGTTGGTTTCGACATCAAATATTCTATTGAATTAATGTATTTAAATCATGTTTGATCAAAATAAAATATTTAACGAAAACTGAGCATCTTTGACTAATATACCATTGACTATGAGTTTAGGCACCTGAAGATGCTTTAAGTTTCTGGAATTCTGACATCACATTGGCCAGCATATCATCTGGTCCAACACTTATTGCCGCGGCGTTAAATTTGGTTATTAGCTTAAAAAGTTCCTTTCGTTTACTTACTAATCCCTCTTGAATTGCTTCGCCAATGATTCTGTCCGTTGGAGACAAATCATATGCCTTTGTTTCGAACCAAGGTCCAAATGGGGATATCACAAATATTCGATGTTTGTGAGATCGGTAAATTTTCATTGCCTCCAGAAAGTCATCTTGATCACCCTCCAAATCAGAAATTATAATTACGTAACTTGCCTTCCCAAGTCGTGGAATAATGAAATTAGTGGTCTCTTCCCAACGGATTTGTTTCCGGGGTTCAACGTTTGCAAGTTCTTCCAGAAATCTGAAGGTAAATGTCTTCGACCCGGTAGGTTCCATCCACGTTCTGACTTCTTCTCCGATAACCGCTAATCCAACAGAATCCTTATTTTCCTGGGCAAGGTGCGCCATCATGACACAGCTTCTAATGGCGAATTCAAGTTTCGTATTTCTTGGAATTCCTGCTCCCATAGATGCCGATGCGTCCAAAAC
>JACZSS010000154.1 GCA_022574115.1 Candidatus Heimdallarchaeota archaeon
TCGCGTCCAGTAATGATCCCCTTTCGATATTGATCTTCAATCTTACTGACTTCTTGTCTGGAATTTTTAATAATATCCCCTTTTTCCTTCGGCACTGTCATGTCAGAAATACCGATCGAAATGCCGGCAATGGTGGCATAATTGAACCCAAGATCTTTAAGATCATCAAGTAATTGAACGGTTTTTGCCTGACCAAATCTCTTATAGCAATCAGAAACAACCGAACCAATCTTCTTTTTTGTCAACAATTCCAAAAGGTACAGCTATATCAGTAATTTCAAAATTCTTAGGGATTTTATCTTGAATGATAATATCAGAGCCTAAATCTTTGACAACTTTAATACTATAGATCAATCCATACCCGTTATTGTTGGCTAATGGTTTCATAATCTTGTACACGTCCGCTACATGACTCTCATTTTTATCAATCAGTGTTATGACTTCCCGATACATCCTTGGATTACTTTTTAACTCGTATTCAATTTTAAGCTGAGTCAAGGCCGGAACATCTGTATATGACCAAATGATTTCCGTACCAGTAGCTGTATGGCTTAGCTTGCCTCTTGGTTCAACAACATCAGGATTTGAATGCACTAGAGTTAAGTCGCTTGGAATCTGATCTAAGATTTTAACATTCTCAATAATCGGTGTCTTGTCATAAAATGTATAATTGCTATCGATCCAGATACCGTCATCTTCGAATGCAACATCCTCTGTTGCTTGTAATATCGTTAACTCATAATCATCACGGATAATAAGGGTACGAAGCATTTTCTCAATTAAGGAATATTCTATTTTTACAATCTCTTTCGCTCCCAGTTCAGGTATTTTCCACTTAATCAGAAATCCTTTATCAACGCGTTCTTCCGAAACCTTTTCTGCTGGCTTACCAAGTTGCTTGATGTCAAGAAGTTGATAATCAAACGGAATAAAATCACTCAACTCGACATTAACAAGCGTTTCATCATGAGGATTCTTGAATTCAGTTTGCAGAGTCGTCATGGATTTTATGGGAGAATGATAAAAATTGAAAATTTCCTCCGTAATTGTTTCTTCGCCGTTATGAGTATAGCTGATTTTCGTACTAGCTGATTCAGAACGCTTTAGCTTGTATTGCTGAAGAAAACGATTGAGTATTCGTTCCATTTCATCATAATCGTCAATTTCATACTTGATTTTCCGAACTATCCCTGACGCAATATATGTATCATCATCTCTTTCTTTGAGAATTGCGGCTTTTTGCTCCTCAGTTAATTCTACTTCTTCTTCAACTTCAATTAGAGGAACTTCTTCATATCGACCTTTAATTGCATCCAGAATCTCTTCGTAAGCAGCTGTGACTCCCAATTCCGACAAGTATTCTTCTATCCATCGTGCCAACCTTGCATCTTGGATAAAATCCGTTCTCAGAGATTGTTGCCACAAATCTTTAGCACCTGTTATAAACTCGTCAATGTTCGTAAATTTGACTTTGGAGGATTCATGACGTCTTTCATACATCGTCATGGTTCCAGTGAAATCCTCCTGAAATCTTTTGGACTCCAATTCCAAATCAATACGATAAACAGGTGATCCCCATACAAGTTTGCCTTTAGTTTGAGTGAAAGCCATTTCTTTATCCTTTATACAGGTCTTTCAAATCCCAAGCATTCATAAAATATAGGGAAATATCACGGCGCAGCGATGACAGGAAAATACAGTTTGATCATTCATTAATATTACACTAATCGAAGTATGGTCAACAAATTGATAAATCTTAGTCAAATGGGTTGATCATGGGTGAGGACAAAGTGCCTATAACCAATCCTCCAAAGGTTGTTCTCTTCATCGATGATGAAATAGAAATTCTAAACGCCTTAAGAAGGCAATTTGCACATATAAAGTTATATCAGACGATATTTGAATCCAATCCACGTGAAGTAACAAATATTTTGAACTCTCAGGAAGTGGATATTATTGTCGCAGATATTGTGATGCCAGAAATTGATGGCATAACTCTTCTCTCGAAAATCAAAGAAACTCATCCATCGATTATCCGAATACTATTAACCGCTCATGGGGACATGACCACCACTGTTCGGGCTTTGAATGAAGCAGAGGTGTTTGGATTTATTACTAAACCCTGGGAGAAATCATATCTCTTAGGTCATTTGGCGATGGCCTCCAAAGTACATGACGAACACAGAAATCCTAAAATATTGATACAGATCCCAGCAATAATTAATGCTAAATGGAGTGATAATGATGGCGTTTCATTAACTTCGAGCGTAAATGAGCGATCAGAAGAATTGATTCGCGTGTTGATAAATAAAGGTTTTATGAGCGCTGCAGCACTTTACGGTCTTGATAATCGTTTCAATAATACTAAATTCACACTGCCGATTGATGATATGAACATTCAGATCAGATGTTACCTATCTAAGAACGATGATGTAGACAAGGCTTCAGGTATATTCGTAATTACAAATATCCTCGATGCTGAATTAGAACAGAAAGTTGATCAAATAATTTCAAATATTAAATCAATTGATCCCGAAGGATTCGTCTCAGCTGAATTTGATCTCCTGAAAATGCTCAAATAACGGCGCTTAAGTCGATGATAGCGATGAATCTTTGAAAGAAAACCTCTTATTATCAGTTCGGAAGCGAAAATAAGATGGCAGAAATCTTACAACCTCATATAAAATTGGCAGAGGTATCTCAATATTGTATCCTGACAGGGAACCCTGATAGAGTCCCGCTCATTGCCTCCTACCTGGACCATGCCACAAAAGTGGCTGATCATCGCGGTTTGATCGCTTTCAAAGGAGTTACGAAAAACAAGCGAGTTCCAGTGACGATTCTAACAACGGGCATGGGAACAGGAAGTTCAGCCCTTGTACTCGAAGAAGCTTTCAGAGCTGGTGGACGTGATTTCTTGCGCATTGGGTCCACAGGATCGCTTCAGCCAGGTGCAGATCATGGAATAGGTTCAATATACATCCCATTTGGCGCTATCAGGGATGAAGGGACATCCGATAGGATTGCTCCACCAGCAGTGCCAGCAGTAGCATATCCCACACTTCATTCAGCATTGATTGAATCTGCCCAGGAATTGAGAATTAACTCTACTACCGGATTAATTTGGACAACAGATGTATACTATCAGCCGGATTTTGATGTCTTCAAAAAATGGGCAGCATTTGGAGCCACCTGTGTAGAAATGGAATCATCTCTCCTTTTTACTTTCTGCGCTTCTAAAAATTATGAGGCGAGGAGCGCCACCATATTGATCTCAGATGGTAATTTAAATGAAGATAAGAGCATTTATGTCGGGGATACGGAAGAGAATATTCAAAAATTCAATGCTGGAGTCGAAAAATCAATCAGCGTTACGTTAAGTGCAATAGAATATCTTAACTGATAATTGCATGAGTATTTTCAAAAGATCTGAGTTTATCTCGCTCCTCGTCATAGTATAATTACCCATCTGTTTCTACTTCGGAAGTTTATTATATAAAAGGAGCGATTTTTTCTCAGCCATGTGAATGAGTCGATCGGCGAACAATGGAGTATTGACAACAAAATTCTGATAATTGATTAAATGGCCAATATACAGAAAAAGGATTGAAAAATTAGTTAATGCGTGAAGACTTCTTTTGAAACTGTTGGATAAATGGTTGTTTAATTGTAATGGTTAAACAAATGATAAAAATTCAGAATAAAGATTAAAAAAATAGCGCGGGCAGGATTTGAACCGTGCGATCTTCGGGTTTCTGATGTTACTAGAGCCTCTGTAGTAGCATTATGAGCCCGACGAGTTGACCAATTGAGCCGTTACGGCCTCAGCCGTTAAAATTCGCCTACTCCACCGCGCTGGGGTCTGAAACCTTCAACTGTTGACATTTCACGCCAATCGGTTAAAGATAGATTGGCCTATCGCTAAGGGATTTAAAATTGATGTTGTTACCCCTACTTCATAGGCAGATGGAGAAGCATCATTGAAAAGAAAAATGGTAGATTCTTATCGAATTTTTATCGTAAATCTGATCGATCTATGTAATCTGGCGAGTTGGAATGATAATCGTCGAAGTGGAAAGGACGGCCGTTGTGATCACTCATTCCTACAATATGTGGTAAATCTAGAGATAAATCGATTAAGATTTCTCTACTCAAATTACATCCCTCCAGACTTAGGAATCTCAGTTCTTGGAAAGAGATTAACTGTGATGGCTCTATGACTAAGGGATTATTGGTCAGATCAATTGCCTTCAAGTTTGTGTGATCGAACAGCTCGGAAGGTAATCTGTTGAGTTTGTTTTCTACCAATGATAATATAACTAAGTTAGGCATGTCTAGTTCAGAAATCTGGACCGGGGTCAGTAACGATCGATGGATGGATAGACTAAATAGCGATTTTGAATCGTTTAACGTGTCAAGAGAACTTCGAATTCCGCTCAGTGCACGAATTGATAAACTTCGAAAATTGATTGTAGAGGACCACACATTGTCTCCAAATGAAAATGGAACTTTGGACTCGTCGATGATGGTTAAATCTCTAAGGTATGGGAAATAACGTACGTGTTCATACTCTATCCGGTTCATATGTGTAAGATTAATCAACAAGGCTGTGATGCGCAGATCGACCGATGTGAACCTTTGGAAGGGAGTCATGGACTTAGGATTCAGACCCTGAGCAGATAGTTGGCGTGGATCAAATATATCATCCGAATTTAATATGGAAAGATTGAGCTCATAACCATCAGGAGGGATTACTCGTTCAATCGATGGATCCTCCCAATATTCTTCAGCATAATGAGGTGGAGGTATATACGGCTCTAACATGGCATTCGCCAAGATCCAATTGTCCTCATCGCGGACCCGACCATCCTTAAGTTCATCAGGATCGAAATCCATAGGTGGCAAATTTTGACGGGGTAGGAAAGCCTTTTCCATTACCTCAAAATACACTTTTCTCATCGCTTCGGGTAAGTATTTACCAGGCATCTACTTTCACCCAATAATGATACGCAATCCTAGATATAAATCTTACTGTGCTCATGTTTGATTTAGTCATGAAAGACCTGGAGATTTCTTTGGCGATCGAAGCATGGAATCTTAAGGAGGACATATTTAGTTACGTACCCCTCCTAAATGCCCAAAACATCCAAATATGTGGACTGTAATGGACCAAACTGATAATTCGAATCAAGCAGCGATCCAAGAACAAATCTGATGA
The DNA here is from genome assembly GCA_022574115.1 of Candidatus Heimdallarchaeota archaeon. Classification (GTDB taxonomy): domain Archaea; phylum Asgardarchaeota; class Heimdallarchaeia; order Heimdallarchaeales; family Kariarchaeaceae; genus LC-2. The sequence goes on from JACZSS010000154.1 coordinate 5,219, forward strand.
ACACTGGGAGTTCTCCGTAATCATCGCGAACACCCCAGTTAAAGAAGTCTAGTGAGAATCTAAAGTCAACAGCATTCGTTATTGTGTCGAAGAATCCTGCGTTGATGGACTCAAGTCCAAATTTATTATACTCCAATAAGTAGTCGCCAACCAGCGAAACAATCGAAGATTGAATCAAGGCATAATCCATATTGTACATGTTGCTATTTCCATACAAGCTGTGTAGATAGCCAAAGCGAGAATCAACGTTGAACGCATCGAACTCAGCCGCATTCATTGTGACCAAGCCAAATTCTGCCAAAAAGTCTGTTCCCATCAAATCAAACCTAATGGCTCAAACTTGGAATGAAAGAAAATCGCCAATATTGGGCTCATTGGGCACCTCGAACAGATACCAGAGCAAAATCCAGTATTAAAACCAATCTCGAGCTATCTCCTAGGATTGGTTCGACAAACCGAAAACCATGGCGACTTGGTTATGGCATTGATCGATGAAGGACAGATTGGAATTAAAATTAAGATGGGTATCTAATATGCTGAGATTGAAACCACCAATCATTACAAGGAGGGGTTAGGATCTCAATCGCAATATTCTGGGATATTGAAAACATGATCCCTGATTATACAGGGCTGCTAACAGCGGCAATAGATCATTATGGGGACAGTTTGGGTAAGGTCACCCATAAAATCGCCATCGCCAACTGGGAAAATTCTTTGCTCCTGCAAACGAAAGAGAACCTGATCGATCGATTAGCGTTCACTGTATCAGCAGTGAGGATAGGATTGCCAAGCGATTACGAGCGGGAGTAAGCGTATATGAGCCATACGAAAGTTTGCTGGAATTTGCTGATCGACCACTACAGATAGCATCCATTGCAACGCTGCCAGAATTGTTGGGATCTACTAATTACTGCATAAAAGAGCTAAATGCAGATGTCATCTATCAGAGGTTAGTCGACCAACCCACAGTTAAACAATTGATGGGACACTACCAGTCACAGATCGTACAATTTGAGCTCATCGATAAAGTGATCACAGAGATGGATACTCTTACCAATCAATTGGATCCCCAGTGGCACGAGTTGGGGGTGGTTAATCTGATTTTACGCAAGCTGGGATTTAATTCTTGATCGGATCATTTTGATCAAGAATTCAATCCTAATTATTTACTTAAAATCTAGTCTAGCCAATACTCCACTTACTTTGTTAATAAGAATCCAATGAAAACGGGATAATATTCGCCTACCAGTTTAAAGTGTCGAGGATATTTCTGTAAGCCTTCAGGTGTAACTTCGGGTTCAATCATCTTTTTGATTTCAAAACCTTGGGAGATAATAGCGTTAATATACGTGGAAAGCTTTCGGTGGTGCGTAACCATCTCGGTAGTATCGATGCGATTAACCAGTAAATAGTAACCCCCTTCATCAAAATAATTAAAAAT
>JACZSS010000155.1 GCA_022574115.1 Candidatus Heimdallarchaeota archaeon
ACTGGTGAATCCAGGGGTATTAACTCAATAACTGGTGGTCCCGCATCAGAGTAATAAGTAAAAATTGTAGAATTGATCGCATTACCAACCTTATCATAGAGTTCTATACTGAAGCTCACGTCCGTATCATTTAATGCTTCAGGGATATCTATTCGAAACTGATAGGCATACGGGATTTCGTATTCAAGTAAAGTTATTTCAAATCGATCTAAAGTTCCTGTAAACATTTCTGTTTTATCTTCGATCAATAGCGTGAAATTTGTTGAATCAAAATCTTCCTCAATTAGACCCAATTCAAGCAAATCGAGATCAATTCGTTTAACATCAGTTAAACGATCAAAAATCAAAAACTGGAGACCATCTTCTGTTAGTAGCCACATGCGTAGGTCAAACGAATTTTGATGGGTGAAATCAATTCGCAGGTTAGCTAGTTGAACGTTTCCAAGTCGAGTAACACTTAGGTTATAGGTACTTTGTGCATTGTTTTGAATGAATGCAGGGAGATCTGCTCGACTGAAAGTCTGGTCATAATTAGTTTGAACATTATTGTAATCAATTACGGAGATAGACGTTTGAACCCAATTAATGTTATCTTGAGAATATCTGCCGAAAGATAGAGTGTCATCAATTTCAGTAGTATCGGTTGCGTTAAATACAATTGTATTTCCGAAATTGGCACCTACAACAGAGTCAAAAACTATGTCAGCGTCCAAAATAATAGGACCTAATCCATCTGCATAATAAAACCATAAGGGAGTAGTCGCAGTGTTATTGAAGAAATCAGTCGATTCAATATAATAATAAATCGGAGTATCTTCACCTGCTGCTGGAAGGGTAACATTAAAGGTGATTGGAGTCACACCTTGCTCAGTATTGGTTAGATTTTGCATAGCCAATTCAATAAACGTTCCATCTTCAGTTTTAGAATAGTGAATTGAAGCGGATTGAATTCCTGCAAAGTCAGAGAATTGGACTTCTAGTGTTACCGTCTCGTTAAAATTGGTTATATTGTTGAATACATTAGGACCTATAAATTGTAAATCTGTAACTTCAGGACCCACAGTATCTATAGTTATAGAACCTGGATCCACCGTAACATTTCTGCCATTAACTCCCCCTACCGTATCAATTGCAGTTATAATCATCTCAAATGTTGCTTCACCTTCACCAATATTACCAACCTGTGCTGAACCTTCAAAATTTGCACTTATTGAACTAAGTGTAGGTGCCTTTGTCAATGGTAAGAGTGTCCAATTAGCTGAACCTACCGCTCTATATTCAGCATATACATTACCATTAGGCACGGTATCAATTCCGTCAATATCAGTTACTGTAACATTAACGAATATTGGATCTGATCCGGTAATAGATCTAGAGACTTCATTAATTGCGATCTCAGGATCATTATCAAGTAAGTAAGTGAAGTCTGCAGTTCTTGTGGAATTATTATCATTGCTGAAAGCTTCAATGTAATAGGTGACAAAAGTAGGTTCGTTAGCTGCGGGAATGGACCCAACATATAAGTTAGCTGATTGAAATAAATCTGCATCGAGAGTGGGATATTTACTTCCATCATTACCCCCTGTTTCCCCTGTAGCGTTTGTTACTGCAGTAATATTTAACCCAAAGAACGTTTGATTATACGAAGTTGTTACGGGCTCTAGATCAATACTACCTAATGGATCACCCATTGTTTCCACGGATGTCCAACCGCTATCAATTGCACTTTTTACCTCAATTGAGTAGTAGTTGACAAAACCCCTGTTACCTGCACTTATTGCATTTATTGTCAAAGAATCAAACGCTATGTTGTCTACAAAATATGTACCCACTCTAATCTCAGTTTCCATGTCGGTTCTAAATCCATTCGCAGGATCAAGATGAACTGTTTTATTAAAATCATCAGCTTTTTCTTCGGATGGAGTACTAACCATATCCGTGGAGTTCAAAGAACCGCCAATTGTGGTATATCGATAATATAGCGTTGCATTCTGTAAACCAAATTCGTCATTTATATCAGCAGAAATTTCAACTGCTTGGGTTGGAGTTGGTTCCGTAATATCCTGAACAATATTAGTAATTGTTGGACCAAGAGTTTGGTTTGGTTCAATCGAGTCTAAACGAGTCTTTTCAATATCGAGGTCGGCTTGGAGAGCGACACCGAGGGTTAGTTGACTAATGACAAGAAGAGCTAGTAGAATCCAGATTTTTTTTTCATTTAAGATTTCAAGAGATAATTTCATTATAACGAGTATCGAATCACTTTCTACCCATTAAGAATTTATGGAAAAAGAGGCGATTTATTACCTCAAAAAATCCGGGGATCATACTCTTCAAACTCAACAGATGGATGTCCTAAATTGATTCAAGGTAAATTCAATAAGAAATTAACTAAAACGAAAGTACTTGATCAAATAACGCAAAGTCATTGACGAGTCATCTAAGTGATCGGAAATGTATTAGTGCGGATTTTTGCGTTTTTTGATTATATTAGATTGGACGACATTTGGAGTTCCGTTAATTTCAAAGAATGGCACGATCTTTTTTAGAATACAAGCCACAGATGAGACTGTGATTACCAGTGAGTCAGAAATCTTTGTACTTAATTATCATAATGCAAATCCATCAACTGATTCGCTTGTTCCATTAGTTGTTATTTTATCAATTGGAGCAATCTCCTTGGTTGGTCTTACATTTGTTGTACTGCGTCGGATGGGAAAGATACCCCAGAGCATTTTAGATCGGATGGGTAATTTCAGGGGGCGATTTTCTAGGAAAAAGGATACAAACTAAGATTGAAAATTCAATTGTACCAAAGATATTTGGTGATTGGTTGATCATCAATCGATCGATCCCTAAAAACTTTATTAACTGTTTATCGCCATTGTACTAGCATATTATCATAGTTTCACTTCCTCACATATTTTTCAAAATTTAAGAATGGATCTGTATCTAAAAAATTACTAAGATGTAGTGGATCAAGTTGAAATACTTTAGTCATCTTGTCCTCTAAATACACTCCAAAAATCGACGGATCAGCCTTGGGAGTTTTCGCAACTATTGTATTAAAGAGAATTGATTATAAGTCACAATAAAGAATTGGTTGGTCTTATCTCGAGCGATTTTGTCGGCTAATTCAGTCGCGTAAAGGTGTAGGAAGGTGATTGTGGCACCTCCAAGAGCAATATTGCATTTTCATTTGAGTCTAGTTTTTTGGATAATTCACATTATCAGCTTGATAGATCTTAATTAAAAGCCATTACAACTGATGATGGTAAAATAGTACGAAAAGCAATTGAGTATAACTGCGGTTAAACGCAATTCGTTATCAAATCACCTCTAAACAGTGGTAATATATTTTGAATTTAGGTAATTCGGATCAAGCTTTTTCGCCTAAGTATAATAGCAATCAGTATAAGAAAAGACAGACTACCCCCGTATAACGGAATAAAGGCATCTGGAGTTGCTTCATTCCCTTCAAATAATTGTTCTTGATCGACCAATTCGTCAAGCTCGACAACGCCAACATAATGGAGATAACCCTTTGCTTTGGCTGAGTTCCTTGCAAAAATGATCAAATCCATATCGGTGGTATAATCAACGGTTAATACAAGTTTTTGGTCTGAAACTAATTGATCAAGAAAAGCTTCACGCATTAGAATTTCACTATTTTGACGCTTTCCTTCATCGGGAATCACATACAAATCCTCAATTCCAATACCATCAATCGAACTCCGGTAACTCTTACTACTTAAAAGAGCTTCTCCATTCTGAGGGATTATCAAAAATGAACTTGAAACTTGATTTTTCGCATACTCTGAAATGCTACCCACAAAATCCATCATGAGGTCTCCTGCATCCGACTTTGTATCTTCATAAAATTCATAACCATCAACAATATCCAAATATAGGCCATCAAAACCTGCTTCAATTATTTTGTCAATGTAGTCGAAGATTATACTCTGCCAAGCTTCTTCCCAGTAATGAACTTTGTAATTACCCTCCCAGTGTGGGTTCTCTCCATCCATCCATGACGGGGGATTCACAATCCAGTTGTCATCAAAGTAAGACCTATAATCCTCTGCTTCTCCAATTGAAATATAACTGACCACTAATTTTCCCGCCTCTCGGATTTGACTTATTTGATACTCCGTAAATGCCTCCTCGACTGTACCGTCCATTGAAAAGTCGATTACCACCAAATCTGCTTGAAATTTAATCAGCCTAGGGAGATCATAATTTTGGAGTTGATAAGCCCAACTTGTCACACCAGCAGGTTCTGCATTGCTAGGAACTAGTGTTAAGGTCAAGATCATAAATAACTGAATCCAATAGATCTTCACAGTCTTGTCAATCCAAAATCTTTCCTAAATATATATCCTGTCAATCAATCGATCTATCTTATTAATTGGAATAAATTAGTCTGAAAATTAGTGAAATTCTATTATTCTAGCCTTTAAATAGATCGACAAGAGATTTCATCTATGTCTTACAAAAAAGACGTATTGGTAGATGTCGATTTTTATCGTCAAAATAAAGATAACCCAACTTACAAGTTTATTGAAGTTAATGGTGACAATACATTGTTCGAGCAATCTCATCCTCTTGGGACCTTCTCCCTGGATTGGGTCACGCAACTAAACGATCCGGTTCGTCGAACTATAATAGGAAGGGATGCTTTAGCCGAAAAACTCAGTGAATTGGGAGTCACATCAGAATCAGAAATTATTCTCTACGGAGATAACGGCAACTGGTTTGCTGCTTTTGCTTATTGGATATTCAAACTATATGGTCATGAAAAAGTGAAAATACTAGACGGTGGTCGTAAATTACTTCAAACGTCAAAAATTGATTTCGTTTCAGACATACAACAAGCAGAGAAAACAAATTATACTTACCCTAGCTCTGGAAATCCAGATTTGCGGGCAAAAAGATCTGAAGTCTTAGGAAACCTGGGAAAGGTAGACTTAGTAGATGTTCGTTCTCCTGATGAATACACTGGTAAAATAATTGCACCCCCTGGGATGGATGAAACTGCTCAGAGAGGAGGTCACATCCCCACTGCCATAAATCAACCTTGGAGCGGTGTTATTAATGATGACGGGACCTTCAAATCCTACGAAGATTTATCAAAAATTTACAATGACAAAGGAGTTTCCGGAGATCGACCAGTTATTGCCTATTGCAGAATAGGTGAACGCAGTAGCCATACTTGGTTTGTACTGAGAGAGTTATTGGGCTACGAAAATGTCAAAAACTACGATGGCTCATGGACGGAATATGGAAACTTGATCGACGTTCCCATCGCAAAAGGTCCAGAACCCGGTAATTTTGTCAATTAATGCTTCTTCTGCAAAAATTATCACTTTTCGTATGAAGTAAAGCTAATATTGCTGCATTATTTACTAAACCATAATAACCACCTGATTGTTACCCCAAATCAACTAGCCGTGAAATATCTTCTGGATCAGTGACCTCCATCCTAATACCTTCGATGTTGGGAATAACTGACAATTTATCAATGTCACTTTGTTTTTTACCAACTATATTAACCAAAAAAAAAATCGAATCAGCTAAATATTCACATATCTTTCGTCCGATCTCACAGCTAGCTCCCGTTACGAATGTATTCTCGGGCTGCGTATGTCTCGATAATGAAGAACCCACATGAACCTGTTGAAGAAATTACGAAGAGTGTACAAATTTAGCATACTTCATGAAAAGAGACAAAAGGAGTATCGACGTCAAATTCAGTAGACTGAAACAATTTTACGAAATCTTCCCGACACTTTTATTTGTAAATCCAAAATTACGATATCACATATCAGTTGATCAAAATGTCGTGGACCGATGCTTGGAAAAAGCAGACTAATCTCTTTGATAAATATTCTCTCACACAAAGCCTTGAGCCTCCAGAAGCATCTTCTTTAATTTTGTTTATTACTGAAGAGGACCGAGACACCATTATAATCAATTCGAATGACTTATTAGGTCGAATGGATCATATCATTGCCATTATAATAAACTACAACCAGTTTAATCATGAAACCAAGCATATTATTGATCAAAAAATTATAACTTTACAAAACATATCCATCAAGGGAAAGACAAAATTTGATCTTATTAAATTTTCATCCTTCGCAGTTTCACAAACCGAGATCTTGGCAACTTTCGCTGAAATAAATTTTGACATTACTCACTCAGAAGTCTTGGTTGATATCACGGGGTGTCCTAGCTCATTTCTTGTATCCTTCGCTGAATTGTTTTATGACAATTCGCATTCTACAGTTACGTTTTCTTATAATGTCGCTTCGTCCTATGACGTTGACAAAATATTGCAACGCGATGATTTGGATGCTGAAAATTACGAAAGTATCAAAACTTACCCAAGCGATATAACTTCAAAGTCCGGGGGTCCCAAATTCCTCATTATTATAATTGGTCATGAAAATAAAAAATCCAAACTAATCGCAGAAAAGGTCAAACCAAAACATGGATTGCTTCTCAACAATGTATTCTCACCTCGAGCGGACCAAACACGGACTGCGGTTGAATCTCTAAATCTTCATCGAGATTTCGTTCTTCACGATAAGTTTGGTC
>JACZSS010000156.1 GCA_022574115.1 Candidatus Heimdallarchaeota archaeon
TGATGGTTTCTTTGAGTCGCAAAAATAAAACGGAAATTAAGCCTGGAATATTCAGTAAACGTCGAATGATCCCTAGAACAAGTACCACAAGAAGAGTAAATAGACTTGCTAACAAGACGCCGATGAAATCCCGAAATTCGATTCCCAAAGATAACACCCCGAGAACCACCACGAGACCCTGCTCAGTAATCCACGATTGATCACTTACAATAAATGAAAGGGGGAACAACGTATTCCAGAAAAAAGAAGATACAAGCCATAAAGTCATCAAAAACGCGATACCTGTCCAAATTGACCTGAGAAAATTCTGTCTGAACTTTACAGTGAGTTTTTGGAATTGACCTGCTAATCGGTCAAGTATTTTAAGGAATTTCTCGTTAAGATCAAAAAACTCGGTTGTATATCCAAGAATTACGAGCAAAACACCTAGAAACACCAAAATCAGCCGTGCACTTTGGAGTTGATCCCACGCTAATGCAAGAACCGGTAAAGAAAATAAGAAGAATCCAGTCCAGACTAGTACAGAGCCCAGTGCCCAAGTTTGAGCTCCTATATCCGCTAGTCGATTCCGAATAAACGTTCCAGCCATGAGCAAAGAAGCAATAAAAAATATTGACAATCCGATGGATACTGCAATTTCACTTTGCCGTGCTGCAAGAAGGATTATGCTAAATACAGCAGAGAATAGACCTAGAATTGCAAGATTTGATCGTTTTTCTTTTTCACTCATGCTATTTAATCACCTTAAATTTTACTCTCGTTCTCTTCACAAATGATTGTTGGATAGCCAGAATCGACATACCAAAGAGGCTTAGTCCAATGATTCTTGATACCAAATCGTCTTCAATTACTTTTGCTGGAAATATGAAACCAGTTGGTCCACCTTTTGTCTGAAGCAAGAGACCTAGGCTTAAAATAATAAAACCGATCGAGACAATCCAAGCCACTACGACGAGTAGATTTTGGACAACAAAATTTTTGACGTAAATTAATAGATTGATAAAAAATCTGTAAAAAATCATGACTAGAGTACGTAGTGAGCCGGTAAATCCCTTAAGAACTCTATAAAATTGCTGCCTCCTCCTTTCTCTGGCAGATATCCACAGGAATAGAGCTAAAATAAGCAGTACAATTCTACCAAGTCCAGCAAATTCTTCTCTGAATCCGCTCGGATAAAATATTGCCAATGCCAACGATATCCAAGCCAATACCAGAAGTAAATTAGAGAAATTCAGCCATGATGCAAATTTGGTCAGTGCCTTATAGAACATAAACACCAAGAACAGGAGATTGTAAGAGATCTTGTCAATAATATTTTGCAATACGTAATTCCAACCAAAAGTCATCAGAATAGCCGCCACTAGTAGTAAAATCAAGTTTACAAGAGGATCAAAATGGAACACAAACTGAGAAATCAGAATAAACAATCCGGAATAGCCGGATAAATTGCTTGGATCACTCAGGAATTGTCTTGATTTAATGAAAAATCGCAGTAAATTGGGTGAGATCCACCTTCCCAATCTTACTAAATCAATCCATATTGCAAGTATGAAAAATAGTCCACTGAAAAATATTCTCGATATAGCCTGTAACCTGTAGTAGAAAACAACTGCAAGTGTAAGAGAGAATACTCTAAGGATGTTAATTCGATTTCTGGAGACCCATTGTACACCACTTTCTACTAAATTTTTCATCTGAACTACAATTGCAATTAGAAAAATCCATACCTGGTTAATGAATTGTGGAAATGGACCTTTCAGCCAAGCAATAAAAGATACGAAGATTTTTTGTAAAGTGGGTAGGAATGCCAATATTAGGAATAGGCTAGTCAGGCCAAATTTCAGTTGTCTATCATTAATCACAAATAACGAGAGAATACTCAGTCCAAAAGAAAAGAAACGGAGCGTCTTGACCTGATTTTGCGAAATCCAAATATATGATTGATTCAGATATAATTTCAGTGCAACTAAGAAAGATTGGATATTTCGGAGGAAAGTATTGGTAAAATTCCACAATGGCCCATTGATAAACCTTAACAGATTAGGTCCAAAAGCAAGAGCGAGGAATATGGTTCCCAAGAGGAATTCTTCCGAGATCGTGTAAAATATCAAAGTTAAGCCAAAGGAGAATATTCGAAATACCTTAATTTTATTGGCCTTTGACCAGCGAAAAAGCTGGGTAATTCGCTTCCCAATTGATTTGACTACAGACATTGTGAAGTTCCAGATATTGTGTAGAAAAACTGGGAATGAGCCACTCACAAATCTGAAAATATTTGGAGTTAGCGAGATAAATAAAAACAGGCCTCCCAATACCAATTTCTGGGATGATTGTAAAATGCCAAGATCAACCGAATCATTGCTCCCGACAATTAGTGAGACAATACTTGCAAAGAAAAGACTAACCTGGAGCATCAACAGCTTGTTAGATTTTAGAAAATTTCCAAAGTTGACGATCGCTCCTCTGAATGCTAAGTAGGTAATAATCATCACATGTGAAATTTCATAAATTGACAAACTCCATAACAGAGATCCGATTCCCACGACGACTGTGCCAATACCAGTTGGGTCATGGGGAAAAGGCTCTGCTATAAAGATCAGAAAAATTCCTAAGCTGAAAGCAATAAATCGCCAGCCAAAGCGGGGCATATTGTCTTTAGATGTCAGAAAACCTATTGCAAGGCCAATTGAGAGCATGATTAAGGCAAAACTGCCGACATTCGCGTTATCGAGCGTAATGAAAAATGAAATAAAATAAATTACCATGCCTAGGAATAAGGTGGTTCCTTGGATTAGGTGTTTGATTGATTTCTGTAACCACGCCCGTAAATTATCCACTTGAGATTTGAGATTGTCTACTGCCATTCTAACTACATTATCAAGCAAAACCAACCGGGTAAAAATTCCTGTAAGCAGAAATATGAAACCAAAAAAAGGATGAAACCGAGAAAAAAGGTTACCCAAGTCCTCATTTAGGTTAGTTGCACCATCGGCAACGACAAACATTGACGAAGTTAAACCGGAAAGTGCAATTAAGCTATCACTTATCGGAGATCGCGTGTCAAAGGGTATTTGTCGTACTGATGCAAGATACACACCAATTACTGTCAAGCCAACTGGGGCAATGAGATAATTGATAAACTCGATGTCAAGCGTTAACTTTAGAAATGCGAGGAGAAGTATGGAAAGAATAAGTACATTGCCGCGAAAATCTAGTTTTTCGGCTGCTTCATCCTCCACTTTACCATATAGACGTATGCTGATTTATAAATAATTTAAACGAAGAAGCGGTAAAAAGATGAATTTCAAGGTGGATCAATCGATGATCGAAGTAATACCATGAATATGACAAAAACCGTTTAATTCAATACATATCGTTCTCGGCAAAATTATACATCTAGTTTGGTCAAACGGCGACCTACCCTTGCGGCCTATAACTTCTGAACACACATAGCTCTAGAGAAGAGTATTCTCCTTTTAGGCGGAGATGACGCCATTGTTGTACTAGGAAGAGGACGATTAGACGTCCGTAGAGCAAATTTTGAGTTTAAAAACTACTAAAGCAAAATTGTCTAGGATTGACTATGTTTATTCAATTTTTAGATAACTACTGCTAACCCTAACATATTCTTAAAAATTCGGCCTTCACTAAATGATATTAGTCGCGTTAGACGGAGTAAATCAAATGGCAGAATCAATCCAAAAAGAATTGGATTTAATGGAATCAGCGATTGTTGAGTTAGAACAAGCTCTGCCTCAAATCATTGCGTCAACCACACATGAAATCGGCATTGACCACGTCAATAATGCTGTTGAAACTCTAAAGGGCATTACGTTCGATCCTGATTTTGGCGTGTTGGCCGAAGTACTCGAAGAACTCAATAACTTAAAAACTGCGTCTTTTATTGTAGACATCTATCAGGCCTATCTAACGGATGTATTAGAAATGTTTGTAAGTATTGCTGATGAAGTCAAAACATCCGGATTACCCAAAGAAACCAAATCCAAAGACTTAACCGCTGCTGGCCGATTTTTGATAAGTTATGGCAATCGGGTGATGAATCGATATCGCATCCGTGTCTTATTTGAACCAGAATACAAAGCAAAAGCCTTACGAGCCTTTATGGTTTTGAAAGAACTTGCAACAGTTTGTCGTTTCCTGAACGTTGCACCTGATCTCACTTCGGAAAATGATCCCAATTTAGATGATGGCTTAGACGTAGACGTCCTTTCTCAGAAAAGTCCAGAGGAGCTCCATCGCTTGGCGAGTAGCGTTTTGGAAGTACAGAGTATTGATATTTTCACTGAAACCAAGCAGATGCAGGTAAAAATGCTTGATCCTCCACATTTACCAAGTTCCTTTGACGATAGGGTAGAAGCGTATCTTAACAATTAGTTACCATTATTCGCGATTTCCAAATCAGAAATCCGCTTATCAAGAGACTTCGTGATTAATGATAAGGAAGTCTTGTCTAAATTAATATTCAAATAGATAGATTTGCTTTCCTCAAGTAATTTGATTGCTATAAGCGAATCATTCTCAGCGTATGCCATGAATTGTAGTAATTCGGCCTTTCCTTGTCCATTGCCAGTTTTCTCAAATAATTTCATCGCTTTTGCAAATACCGGAGCAGCTTCTTCTGTCGTTTTGTGAGACAATATTATCGCCAATTGAGTTAATACTCTACCTTCGGAATTAATATCGCCGAATGACTTGAATATCTTTCGACTCTCCGTTATTTGTTTTTCGGCTTTAGCAAATTGTCCTAATTTTGTATTAACAGTTGCTAAAATTTCTAGTGCATGAGCCAAACCATGTTGGTCCCCGAGTTCCGAATATAACTCAAAAGATTGATTTGCTAATGTCATTGAATTTTTGAAATCGTCCTTTCCCTGAGCTGAAACCATGCTGATTCTTGCTAGTTCCAATAGTGTGGAAGCTGTCCCCTTCTTGTCTCCTGCTTCGGTTCTGTATTTTAAGCCGTTGAGAAGGCGACGTTTTCCTTCTTCATGTCGACCCGATTTGAGAGAAATTATCCCCAGTCTAGTCAGGATTATTCCCTGCATCATTTTAGATTCTGACATCTTTGCTAGATCTAGTCCTTGCAACAAGTATTCTTCAGTTTTTTTCAAATCTGAATCAGAGAACGTATTGGATAGTTCTATTATTGCTTGTGCCTCTCCAGCAGGATCTTTGGCTTTTGAGTAGATCTTTCGAGCTTTTGTGAACAAGATTTGGGCTTTTTTATGTTCTTTAAGGATTTCGTGAAGTTTACCTTCTAACAGAATGACTTTTGCATGTGTTACATTCTTCGTTTGTTTATCCTTTATTTTCTTATAATTCTTGCCGATTGATTTGATTTTTTCCCTTGTTAAATCATGATTTGGTATCTTTAAGGCAAGATCGGCGATGTTAAAGTCGATATTTACAACTTCGAAATAATTTTTCGCTTGAAGGTGTTGTTCTTTGCTTTTTTCAAATAATATAATTGCTTCATCTCGATTTCCACCGATCAGCTCGATTGTTGCCATACTAAAGTGAAAATAACCAGCGAGTGTAAACACTTCATCATCCTTCTCGATCGAATTAATTACAGAGAATGCTTCTGAAATAGTTTTTTTAACCCGAGAAATAGATCCTAGCGAATGTTGTGCTTCAAGTTCCAATCTTAATGCTCGTATCATTTGTTTTGAATATTCAAACCGCAATTCTGGGTTTGTTCTGTTCTTCCGTAAGTTCCGCCTGATGTCCTTTTTACATCGGTTTAACGCTTCTAATCCTTTTTTTAGCTCTCCATTCCGGAGCAAAACTGGTGCTCTAACACACGGTCCTTTACTCATTATAACAGCGGTTTGTTTTGCTCTAAATATTCTGATAAGACAATCAAGGACAATTTTATGGCAAGCGTAATTGTCTCCTGATCCATGAATTTCTGGCCTTCCGTTTGACTGGGTAACAGGGGCACATGAATTAACCCCGCTGCGAGATTTGGATTTTTATTCCTCACTTGGTAAAATATCTGATTACAGCCAAAACTACCTGCGTCATCTGACAGCTCAACAGGGACGTTTTTCTCTTCTAGTTTAGAGAGGATTGCATTGACAGGTAAATTACTTTCGTACAAATTGGGTCCATCGATTTCGAGTTGTTCTCCCGATTTAGTTGTGCCACAGTTATAGGGGATTTTGGTTTTCACAAAGTTTTTGGCAGTTCTCTCAATTCGAATTTTACTGCCCCCGCTTTGCCCTGTTAAAATCACTCCATCAGGTCGAATTTCGGCAATTAAACGATTAATAACATCCTTAATGTCTCTAAATCTCGCGGGAATCACCTTACCAATAATTGATACTTGTTTCTCTTTCAAATGGATTGTTTGGCCGTCCAACTCTTTGATCGCAACTTCGGTAGGATTAATCTTCCATTTCCCATATGCTTCAAAACTAGTTACCAAAATTTTCAATATCTGAATACGGAAATGAGCTTGATAAATTATTTTAGGTATTATTTTGAATAACTAGCTTATTATAATCTCATAATCTATCGATAATTTGTGAAATTTCAGAAGCGATTGAGGGATTATTCCAAT
>JACZSS010000157.1 GCA_022574115.1 Candidatus Heimdallarchaeota archaeon
TTAACTGTATTGAATACCCTAACCAGTGTACCTCAATGCATCGCTTGGAGTTATCTTAGAAGCATTGTAACCCGCTATTGCCCCTGCGGTAAATCCTAATCCTATGACTCCTAGTGTATATCCTAATAATTTCATGAACGGATACACCGGAGGGATTCCGAGGTCACTGACTATAACACTTGCAGCAAACATAACCCCATCAATCATTCCAACAATTAATCCAAGTGTAGATATTGTGACCATTTCAATTAAAACACCAGTAACAACAGATCGTCTTGCAAACCCAATTGACCTCATCATTCCAATTTCTCTTGTCCTCTCTGATACCGAGCGAAAAGCGATAATCATCATCCCCAGTGCGCCAATTATTAAACCCATACTGGCAAAAGATGTAAAAGCATCTGCAAATGCTACTTGTTCAAACCAATAATCCTCAACTACATCTTTTATTACTGTAGCCGATCCTCCAATTAGATTTCCACCATTTATTGAAGAGAATGATGTGGGATCCTCCAAGTTGTTTAGATCAATTTCAATATTATTTGCTAAAGCATGGTTCTTTTCATTTTCATTATAACCATTCGAACTCCTCACTAGGAATAAATTGGGTACATCAACATCGAACGGCAATTGTGCTGCAATCGTAGGAGTTACAAGAATAGCATTACCAAATAATGGAAAACTTGCTGAACCCATCATGTCAATCCAAGGACTTCCTCCCACATAAGTTGGAATTACTCCTCCATTGGAGGTTTGAAGGTAGACTGTGACACCATTAAGAAACTCTAAATTTATCAATTGAATTGCCCAGCTACTCATTATCATCACTTGATCTTCGAATTTTTCATCATCCCCGAATTCGACTTTTTCATTTCTCACGCTCCCTTCATAAAATTCTTCAAAAACGTCTTTTGTTATTTCTTTGTGTTCGTCTAATGTTTTCCTAGTGGATATTGTATGTCCAGTCTTGTCCTCGATTTCATCTGACAAAGTACGGAAAGATAATTGCAATGAATTAACTTCGTTCCAATCATCATCAGGGTTAATGATTTCAGAAGGCACCTCAATTATTGGTACAAACATCACATCAGTACTGACATCTAGATTCGGATCTAAAGGTGAAACAAAGTAAATTGGTAAGACTGTTCTTCTAAAAGCAAAGACATTTTCTATTGAAGAGTCTACCCCTTTAATGCGGTCGGCTGTACCAATAAATGCGTTGTCGGTCGTTACAACAATATCAACCCCATCACTATATCTGTCAAAAAGCTCAATCGCCCCAACTCTCATTGTTGCACTATAAATTGAAATCAAAATCATTAGAAACAAGATTATAGTTAAAATCGTAAATACTAGTACACCCCGTGATTTCTTTCCAACCATTTGTGAGGTCGTAACTTGTGAAATTGCTTTTAATCCAGTAAAAAAGAATAGTATACGATTCGTTAAATTCATCAATGATTCATAATTTACTGAAACTAATAGAGTTCCTCCTATGATTATGAAAAGAAGGACAGTGAGAAACCAATTCCCTGGATCTCCACTCTTAACTCTCCCTGAACCTACGGTTGTAAAAAATGCACCTAACCCCCACATTGAAGCTCCACTTATTGAAAGCGCTAACCTCCGAGGTAACACTAAAGTTAAGAGCATACCCAATCCTGCTAAAGTCAAACCAAATCCAAGTAAAATGGTGGTTTGATTTTCATATGTAGTCCAATTATCTATATCAAAAATATTGCCTACTTGAGTTGCTAAGCTCAGACCTAGAGGTAAGAATATTACACCTAAAAACAATGTTACAAAGCCTCTCCTTGGTTTTTTGGGATCTTCCAACCCTCTCAGTGCATTTGCTACTCCTTGTCTCGCTGCTCCTAATGATGGTAATACTGCTGTTACAACTGATAATAATACTCCAATTATAAGCGCAACAATCATTAAATCCGGTGTTAATCCAGCCCCTGTTATTTTGACTCCAAATGAATCAGATAAGAGTGCAAGCATCCCAATTGAAACAATATATCCAAGAAGAAATCCCACTAATGCACCAACTATACCCACAATGGCTGATTCAAGAACGAATATAGCAAATATTGTACTTATACTTGATCCTAGAGCCCGTAGTACTGCTGTCTGATTTTTACGATCATCTATTGACATATTTTGAACGTTAATGATAAGCAATAAAGCGGTCGCGTTGAGCATTACTGCAAATATAGTAAGGAAACTGGTGAGACCAATAAGTTCATCACCCAATCTTTCGACAAAATTGACTCTAGCAGAAAATACAAATCCGCCTGGAAATTCAGTTGTGAAAATCTCTTCTAACTTTTGGACAGCATTTTTGATAATATCCTTACCAGGAAAATCTTTTCCATCTACATCAAAATTCTCAATTCCGCGATCAATTCCATTGAAAGTGAGTGATATTTCAGATATTGCTTCACCGATTAATGGGTCCAAATTAGATTGTAAGTCGTCTAAATTAATGTACAATTGAGGGGTTGTCTCTTTTGGGCTGGCTCCAACCATACCCCGCCCTTTCAATTCATCATAAATCGTTGAGACAATCAACTTCTCTGTTATTGAATTTCCTAGCCCATTGAACATGCTAAATTGAATTTCATCATTAGCTGATAGATTCAATTTGGCAGCGAGAAGATCCGAAATAATTACTTTGCCTGATACTAAATGGTCTTCAAGTTTAATCTTAACACCGTCTTCATCCTCAAATTCTCCAAATCCAAGATCGCCAGGTTGAATACCTCGAACTCTAATTCCCTCTTCCAGAAGTCCAGATTCTGATGCGTAAACAGTTGTTGAATAAATTATCCTTGGTGATATTGTAAGAATTGAATTTAAATCAGAATCAGTAGTGTCGATCAAATCGACAAGACTTTCATTAAAAAGACCATTTGTCGAAGTTGGATCGGTTATTGTAATATCAATATTTCCAATATTATCAAGATTTATTTTGGAAATAGAAGATATAACTCCGTCGCTTCCAGCTTGGGCTCCAATAAATAGGGCGACTCCAAGAGCAATAGCGAGACTTGTAATAAGATTTTTCTTTTTTCTCCTTGAGATTGATTTAATTGCGTAGGGTAGTGCAAATGCCAACTTTCATTCCTCCAAATTTTCAACTATACGACCATCCATCAGGAATATTTCCCGAGTCGCATATTTTGCCACTTTCTCGTCATGAGTCACTAAAACGATAGTCATGTTTGACTCTTCGTGGTATTTTTTTAATAATTCCATAACTGCTAGACCAGTTTGCTCATCTAAATCCCCCGTTGGTTCATCAGCAAACAGAACCTTAGGTCGGTTAACCAAGGCTCTTGCTATACCTAGTCTTTGCATTTGACCACCACTCAATAATGCTGGTTTGTGATCTCCGAATTCTCCTATTCCAACATCAGTCAACAACTGTTGAATCCCTTCAACCAGTTCAGCTGAAAACCCCGTCAGATCTAACGGGAGTTTAGTATTTTCAAATGCGGTTAGATGTGGAATCAATGCATAACTTTGGAAAATGAACGAGAAATTTTCCCTTCTTAGTTTTGACCGAAATTTATCTTTCATATGGACAACATCTTCACCGTCAAAGAAAACTGCCCCTCTACCAGGGGTATCTAAACCTGCCAACATATTGAGAAGGGTTGTTTTTCCCGCACCGGATGGTCCTCGAATTACAATAAATTCACCTTGTTTGATATTTAGGTCAACTCCTCGGAGTGCATAGATGTATGATTTCCCTCGAGTAAATGTTTTAAAAAGAAATTGACCTTCGATGAGTGCATCTTTATCCTTTGGCCAATATGCTTCACCTTCTACTTCCTCGTAAGCAATCCCCTCATCGAGAGTAGAAAAACTTGGAAGTTGTTGAAATCTATGGACCCAGACAAGTAATCCTCCAGCCTCGACTTCCACCTCCATCAAATTGATGACTAATTCCTCGGTTAAAGCCTGGCCTAAATCTACTTTACCTGTTAATAATTTACGTAAAATTGGTTTGTTCTTGACAATTAAATCCATTGCTTTGTCAATATGTTCCACGATTTCTTCACCAATTTTAGGATTCTTTATTTGTGACCATTCTTTTAACTCTGGTGAAGGTAGTGAACCAAGAAAATCAAATGCTTCAGTTGCGGTCAAATGGACTTTTAGGACTTCACGCTTGAATAATTTTAATACTTCTTGAATACCTGATATTACACCAATGAATGTCTGAAGGGATATTTTCAATTCATCTGGAATTTTCGACTCTTTATCCAATTTAGATGTAAAAATTTCCAACCGATCGAAGACTAAATTGGCGTTTTCTATAATTGTCAAACTCGAAGGTAGAAACCTTCGTGCAAAATTAGCAATTAATACTTCATCTACAACCCCGAGTAAATCCTCGGATTCATCAAGTGCTCCTTCAAATCTCACAACTAATTCAGGCAGAATTAATTTATCGCCTTTGTAACCGGGCATATCCCAAATAATAACTCCTCCTGCTGCTCCAACTCGCTCTATCTCTTTCTCGATTTCTGTATATTTTTCATTTTTAGAATTCAAATATTTTTCGAAAAGAGGAGCTTTTCCAATATCAGTGAAGCTTTTTCTATAGGTTTTTGCAATGTCGCCTTGTTTTGCATATTCTGTGTGATGGAGGTCAGCAATTGTATCTGCGTAGTCTTTTAGTATCTTCTTGGTTTCTTCCTCTACTTCCACTCTTGTTTCACGGTCAGGTAATGTTTGGAGTGTTACTTCAGTTACAACAAATGTATTTAGTTGATTTTTCCTACCTTTTTTTCCTCCAAGTTTCTTCTTGTATAACTTAGTTAATTTCTTATACGTTTTATCAACAGCTTCCGGATATTGCCAATCTACTAGTGTCGCTACCATATAAGTTCCTTTTTCAGACATTAATTTACCACCTCATCACTGAAAACTTTACCATTCTCAATTCTAATAATGCGATCACATTGATGTGCGATTCTTGAGGAATGGGTGACAATAATTACTGCCATTCCTTGGTTTTCCTCTTGCATTCTTCTAAATAGAGCCATTATATCATCTGATGTAGCTATATCGAGATCTCCAGTTGGTTCATCAGCCAAAATTATTCGAGGGCTTGTGACTAAAGTTCGAGCGATTGCAACTTTTTGTTGTTCTCCGCCACTCAAGCTTCCAGGTAAATCATTGAAACGATCACCGAGACCAACTTCTGCCAATAACATCTCGGCTTTTGTAATTGCTTCATTAGTAGGAACCAGTGGTAGTAATAAAGGTAAAGACACGTTTTCCACTGAAGTCTGATCCTCAAATAAATTGAATAGCTGGAAGATATATCCTACATTGTCTCTTCGAAAATTTGTTAGTTCTGAATCATTCATAGCTATGATGGAGTTTCCCTCAATCAAAATATCTCCACCGGATGTAGGATCTAAACCTCCAATCAGATTTAATAGTGTGGTTTTCCCACAACCTGATGGACCCATAATTGCAGTCATCTGTCCAGGAGGGATAATAAAATCGATCCCTTTGAGGACGTAGACTTCATTAGGTTTGTCTTCGTTATATTTCTTATGAATGTTATCCACATTCAATATTGCAGTTTGACTCATTTCGATTTATCTCCTTTTATAATTTTGAAGAAAACACTTGAAGTTATTGGGGTTTTAAGTAATAATTTATCTTTAATCATTTGATTGATTGCTTGTTTCAATACAATATAAACAACGAATTCCCCAAATTTTTTTTCTAAATTTTTTGTTTGTTTGATTGTCATAAAATCACTTGGTTAAATTCCCACTTAATAGACAATTAAGTGAATACTTAATTGATGATTAAGTGCACAATTTGTGATAAATTGATTGATATATAAACTTACAGTTTTCAAATATAGTTATTTTGTACATTTAATATTCACAATTAAGCTATTACTTTTTGGTCAATTCAGCAAGTACTTAATTAGTTGTGTGAAATGGTGATTGTAGGTGCTAAAGTGAAAGATAGTAACGAAATTTCACCATCAAATCCATGGAAGATCCTCTATACATATTGGGCAACTATTCCAACGAGGAAAAATATTGACATACTGACAGCTGACAAAATAAGGAATCAGCCGGTGCGATATTTTCTCCTTGATTATATACATCAAGGAAAAGAAGATGAATACAGTAAAAGAAATAATTTGAGAAGGAGACATGCATTTTCAGCACATGAGCTATATATAGCGTATAAAGACGAGGTTTTGGGAGAGCAAGAACATAAATTTACAATTCAAAATATTCATTTCCATTTGAAAAAATTGCTTGAAACTGATTTAATTTATATTGTTACATCAATTGTCGAGGGGAATCACAGAATAAAATACTATGGCCAGACCGCAAAAATAACTTTACTGAAGCAAAAGAGCTCAGAATTGCTAAAACGTGAACAGAAAATGACTATTGAGCCGTTTACAACATTATTGGTTAAACCTAATCCAAGTTTGAGTGAGCAACAAATTGTTGACATGCTGACAGCAACATTTGAACTGAGAGCAAATCTGAAACAGATCGTTGTATTT
>JACZSS010000158.1 GCA_022574115.1 Candidatus Heimdallarchaeota archaeon
GATTTATACGATGGGGAACTGACAAGGAACAAATTTCCTTGTGAAAAACCTCATCGTGCTTTAATTGCTCATATTGCAATTGAAGGATTTGTTCTTCAATATTGTTAAATATATCTTCTGGCCTTTTGAAAATTTCAATTAAATTTGTAATAGTATTTTGGGCATTATTCCAATGGAGGATAATTATTGACACACGATCCATTTCTGATTCTTTTTCTAATCCCTATCGAATATAACGATTTGGTTTTGAATATCTTTTGATTCTGGTGACTAAAACTAATAGATAACAAATTACTGAGACCAACTAAGTCAATGAATCCCTATAAAAATTGTCAAGTGGTTGCCCAGGTATTTGATTAACAACCATAATATAACTTATCTTCGAACTAATCTCTGAATCTTATGTATTATGCGTTTGAGGATTGATTGTTGAGAAATATGTGGTTTTTGTTTGGACTGCTCACTCCAACTTGTTTGTCGAATCGATCTTACTTCATCATTATTCTTATTTTTGTAAGCCGCTAAGATAATTCTATCGGATAGTCTTGATTGGGAAAATGGTAGTAAGGCTTCAAAAATTAATCCAAATCCAGAATCCATGATGAAGTTTAATAGTGATGGTTTAGTAAACCAAAAACTCTGAGAATTATCTAGCGATGTCCAATGAAGTAATTCCAGGTGTTTTACACTTATCCCTTTTTTAAATTCTGTATAAATTTTCCCCCAATACTTTTTACCTTGAAATTCAGTTTGGACTGAAGCCTTTAAACTAAAATGAGTGTCAAAAATGGTGGCAATATTACAACATTCACTAATATTTTTTCCAAAATCAAATACATCTGGAGTGTTTAAATGGTAAAGTATTCCCAGACATAGTATAAAATCGAATTTCCCATATTTGTCAGTTGATAAGTTTCTCACATCATCCAAATAAAACTCTACATTATCTAGTTTTAAGACTCTTTGAGCAAACCAGGCTTTCTCCAGATTTGCTTTCTTCCCTCAATACCTACGACTTTTGCACCAAGTTTACCTAATTCAATCGAATAACCACCTTCTAAACATGCTAAATCTAGAATTCTTAACTCTTCCATTGTATTTTTCGGGTTCAACTGTGTTATTAACCAAACAATTGCTTCGATCTTTTCTCTGTCGCCGTATTCTGGTGAACCCATAGTCCAGAAGTTTCTGTTAATCTCAAAATTATGTGCGGTCCAACTTCCATATTTTTCCACAATTTGAGAAAATTCGTTAGAGATATTTTCAGAGGACACGATCAATTCAAAGTATGATTTAATAAAATCATAATGTTTTATTTTTGAGCAATAAATAAATACAGCAAAGTTTTTGACCGATCCACATAATGTCGTTAAATTATTGCAAAATGAATTGACAAAACTTATTTGTCTCTGACTAGCAAAAGCTTAGCTAAATTATTATTAATTGACCGATCTAATCACTTCACTAGCGGAGAACTAACAAGTAATTGGTTACCAGACCATATTTGGAATTCGAATAAGTAAAATTGACAAAGGAGATTCAAATTTCCAACTTAATTCTTGCTTTTTCGGTTTACTAAATCCTTCACATTTCTCCAACTTCGATAATCGAGATAGTCGGAGGTCAATGACATCAAGAAGAAGATGATGGCTGATCCTCCCATTGATAACATCATGATATTCGAGCTCAAGAAAAATGCTATTGTTAAAAAGCCTAAACCAAACGTTCCTATTAAGAAAATGAAATTAAAAAATCGCAATAAGGATTCGTTCTTAGTTTGATAACTTCGTTGTATCCAATCTTTTAACAGATAATATGAAGTCTTCGGGATAAAGTTTCGATATTTAATTGAAGAAATTTCACCATTTCCATAAATTCCAGGAATTGGGATTTCATTAGCTTTTATTCGTTGAAGGGAGAGATTGATCAGAAAAGAATTTTCAACATAGTATCCCTTTGAAATTCGATCTAAATTTACATGGTCCAACAAATGGGCGGAAAAAGCAAAATATCCATTCTGAGGGTCTGAGATTTGCCATTGTCCAGTTGATATTCTGTTCAAATATCTTAGGATGACATTTCCAATTTTTCTAAATTTGGGCATTTGTTCAGTACCTTCTGGTTGAAGAAATCTAGAGGCTTTAACAAAATCTCCATTCTTCCCAGCGATAAATCCAACCAAATCATTTAAAAAATTCATATCCATTTGCCCATCAGCATCAACGAACGTTATTGTTGAATCTTTAGATATTCGAGCTTCTCCAATTTCAATTTTCAAATATTTCAGCGCAGTAACTATGGCAGCTCCTTTCCCTTGGTTTTTTTTATGCGTAAATAGCTTTAAATTTTTGGAGGAACGTTTAATCTCTGTTCTAGTGTTGTCCACACTCCCATCATCAATCACCAAAATATTCCGAATTTCAGGTGGAATTGATTCTAGCGTTTGATAAATTTTATTTTCCTCATTGTATGCTGGGATAATAATGATGACTCTAGAATCGTTTGTTTTTAGTTCAATACCCTGCAGAGCTGTCAACATACTTTCGCACCCAATCCAGTCTATATGAGTTTTAATTTTTACCTATTTAAAGGGAATTCATCCTTAATCTATATTGAGACAAAGAAAATCAAGTAAATTAAAATTTGCGATAAATATTAGCCATGTGTTTGATCTATAACTGATCACCGAAAATCCATCCCGCTGGTCCATTTTTGAATGTTGTTGAAGTTCCGGTTTTGAATGCATTGAATTACCACCTTCAGAATAGTTAAAAATTCAATCTGAGTGAATGATTTTGAGTAGTTCGTCTAACAAATTCAAATGGCACGTTATTTAACATAGCCGAGTAGGACGTAACTTTATAAAAAAAGCAAACGTGAAACCGACATTCTCAAAGCAATTGTTACGTTTGCCAAAGAACACAATTAACACTAGAATTGGATCAGCTGAAAAGAACGCGAATAATCATGTGATTTAAGGGACAAAAATAAATCACCATTTTGACTCTAGTCTTGTGAAAGGGATAATTCTAGCTGGTGGAAGCGGAACTCGCCTATATCCAATAACCAAAGCGATTTCTAAGCAATTGCTTCCGATTTACGATAAACCAATGATTTACTATCCATTGTCAACATTGATGTTATCAGGAATAAGGGATATTCTCATAATTTCGACTCCGTTGGACCTACCGAATTATAAACGTCTTTTTGGGTCAGGTAGTCATTTGGGACTAAATTTTTCGTATAAGGAACAAATTCAACCGAGAGGAATTCCTGAAGCTTTCATAATTGGCGAGGAATTTATCGGAACTTCTAATGTTTGTTTAATTTTAGGTGACAATTTATTTTATGGTCAATTCGCATCGGACTCTTTTAAGAGAGCTGCGTCAGTCAAAAATGGTGCTGTAATTTTTGCTTATCATGCTAAGGATCCATCCCCTTTCGGAGTTGTACAAATTGATAACTCAGGAAATGTAGTTTCTATCGAAGAAAAACCAAAAGAACCTAAATCTAATTTTGCTATTCCCGGAATTTATTTTTACGATAACAAAGTGATTGAAAATTGTCGACTTTTAGAAAAATCCGCGCGGGGCGAGTTGGAAATTTCAGATCTTAATCGAATATATTTACAACAAGGATCTCTTAATGTTGAAGTTTTCGGACGAGGGATGGTTTGGTTTGATACCGGTACCCATGACGGATTGTTGGGCGCAAGTAACTTCGTCGAGGCGATCCAAAAGAGGCAGGGACTTTATATTGCCTGTTTGGAAGAAATAGCCTTTTATATGAATTACATTGATAGAGATCAACTTTTTGAATTGGCAAAACAACTAGGAAAAACTGCGTATGGTGAGTACTTGAGAGAGATAGTGGCAAATGTTTCTTAAGTAAAATGATTCAATTGTAATTAGTTTTTGCCGAATATGGATAAAGGTTTGACTTCCCGTTGCCAAAATTCGATCGATCGAAATTATTTTTTTTATATTTGTCAAAATTAGGCAGAATATGCCGTTTGAATTCGAACAATTAGCCCTTGATGGTCTCATGTTGGTGAAACCGCGAAAATTCAAAGACGAACGTGGATATTTCATGGAGACTTACAAAGAATCTAATTTTGCCTCCGTAAACATTAAGGGACCATTTAGGCAAGATAATCAGTCCTTATCATCAAAAGGTGTTCTACGGGGTCTGCACTACCAACTTAATCCGTTGGCTCAAGGTAAACTCGTGTGGGTTGTCAGAGGAAAATTGTTCGATGTTGGTGTAGATATTCGAATAGGGTCCCCAACTTATGGAAAGTGGCAAGGAGTCATCTTGAGTTCCGCTAATGCTCATATGCTCTGGCTACCAGAAGGCTTTGCTCATGGGATTTGTATCCTTGAGGATCATACAATTTTGAATTACAAAGTAACCAATGAATTTTCCCCTGCCGTTGATCGCACAATTTTATATAATGATCCAAAAATTGGGATTGAATGGCCATTAAAAAATGTGTCAATCTCGGAAAAAGATAAGAATGCACCTAATTTGTCAGATGCCGAGAACAATTTTATTTATCAAGAAGGAAATCGTCAGGTTAGAATCTAAAAATGAAAATTTTAGTAACTGGGGCAGGGGGGTATATCGGGTCGACCTTAGTCCCTCTACTCCTAGAAAATAAACACGAAGTACTTGCACTCGATCGATTTCACTTTGGCCGCGATAAATTGCCAAAAAACGGCAAACTCTATTGTTTGGAAGCAGATATTCGGTCTGTGAAAAGGAATCAGCTCGAATCTTACGGTAAAATTGACGCAATTATTGATTTAGCAGCTTTGTCAAACGATCCATTGGGTGAATTAGAGCCAAGTCTCACATATTCTATAAATCACTTAGGAAGAGTCAGGATGGCAATGCTTTGTAAGTCTCTGGGAGTGGACAGATATATTTTACCTTCCTCGTGTAGTATTTACGGTTTTCAAGAAGGTGAAGTAACCGAAGAATCTGCCGTCAACCCATTGACGGTCTATGCTAAAGCTAATTATCGCTGTGAACAGGATGTCTTAGCAATGGCAGACGAAGACTTTTGCGTTACTGTGATTAGACAGGCCACAGTCTATGGACTCTCAAGGAGAATGAGGTTTGACTTAGCGATAAATGGTATGACCAAATCCTTCTATCAAAACGGGAAGATTTCTATAATGAGAGACGGGAATCAATGGCGGCCTTTCGTGCATGTAAAAGACACAAGTAAAGCCATGCTACTGCTCTTGGGGGCAAAACCTTCAAAAATTAACCGTGAACTGTTTAATATAGGCTCTAATGATCAAAATTTTCAAATATATAACTTAGCAGAGCGTGTTGCTATTGGTGTTGGACTAGATTTTAACGTTGAGTGGTACGGAGACCCTGATCATCGCTCTTACAAAGTCGATTTTTCTAAATTAAAAAGGATTACCAACTTTACTGCAGACTGGAATGTTGAATATGCAGCAAAAGAGATTTGGGATGGAATCGAAAATAATTTCGTGGATCCAAATGATATTCAAACGATTACACTAAAGTGGTACGAGAAGTTAATCAAGGACGGAATAACAATTTGAAAGTTGCTATCATTGGCTCGAACGGACAGCTTGGAACTGATTTGATTGTCACAGCGCCCTTAGATGTGGAAATTATCTCAGTACCAAGATCAGCACTAGAACTAACCGATATTGATCAAATAGAAAACTTTTTCGACTCAAATGACTTTTCGTGGGTGATAAACGCTGCGGCTTTTCATAAAACACTAGAGTGCGAAAAGAGGGTTGAAAAAACGTTTAACGTCAATGCTTTCTCGGTGAAAAAAATGGCTGAATTATGTCGGGGAAAGATGATCAATTTTTTCCAGATCTCAACGGATTATGTTTTTGGACCAAATCAGGCTAAACGTCCTTTTGTGGAAACTGATCCAGTAAATCCTCTTAATGTGTATGGGGCTTCAAAAGCCTCTGCTGAATTTTTTTTAAATTACATATTACCGGATAATCACTATATTGGAAGGATCTCAAGTTTATTTGGTAAAGCTGGATCCTCTGGTAAAGGAACAAATTTTGTCTACACAATGTTACAAAAAGCAGAGGACAACGCTGAAATAAAAGTCATAGACGATATTTTCATGTCTCCAACATATACAATAGATGCAGGAAAACTCATCTGGGAGATAATCCAAGATCATAAAAAGAATGGAATTTATCACCTTTCAAATTCTGGTGGTTGCTCTTGGTACACCTTTACAAAAGAAATTTTGAAACAAGCTGGATTTAAAGATGTCAAGATAACCCCCATTTCGAAGGAAACATTTGGGAGTAATGTTGTAAGACCCAGTTACACCGTTCTGGGGACTAATCATAATTTGAATAGAAGTCACTGGAAAGATGGTTTAAATGATTTCTTAGCCGAAATTCAATATTAGTATTTACTCTGCCGACGTTTGATTTCGATCGATCTGTCGTTAATCCGTCATTGATGCAAGTTTTCAGCCGGCAAATTACCAAGTTTTGATATCGAATCTGACAAATCCAGCAAAGATTCATAAAGGATG
>JACZSS010000159.1 GCA_022574115.1 Candidatus Heimdallarchaeota archaeon
TTTAAAAGTAAATTATCCTCATTAAAACAAACATCTTTAATTTCTTATCACCCGAGTTTGTGAGTACGACTCAGCATAGCACTGAACAAGTATTGCGTACTAAATATTAAGTGTTTATCAAATAAATAAGATTACCTCTACGATAATAGGGGGAGAAAACAACTACTTAAAACATTTTTAAAGTTTTTATTTCTACGAACACTCTAATAATTGACAGTCCTCGTAAAAGCTGAAGTAATCATTTAATTAAACAAAGAATGCGCAGATCTAACAAGTTTGAAAATATTGAAAATTCCCTCTTGGATCTGCAAGATGCCTTGAGGGGTCACCTCACTTATCTCATGGCATTAACTGCTGAAGGGCAATGATATTTTACTAAACAGAGGAGTTGATTAAAATGTAATTTACTTAAGTCACGGAACTACTGGATGGATCAAAATCCACAAAAGCGATCGATCGAAAATATTACCAGATTCTGTTTGTATAGCGAGGTAACCCATTCTTAGAGATAATTCTGCAGGTGATATTAGTAACTAACGATTGAATTAACTGTGGTTCCTATCCCAAGCGCTTCCCTGCATCTAATTTGAGTGATGGCAATTTTCGCCATAGTCTACCAGAAAATCAATACTATCTGATGATTTCAGACTTGTGGGTCGGTTTGTGTGAACATATTTGATCGCTTCAACAACAGACATTTTACAAAATTCCATTAGATAAATTGCCAATAGGATCCCTGTTCGCTCCTGCCCAAATTGACAGTGTACAAGAACTTTGGAATCAGAATCTTTTGCTTCCCTAATCAACTCCAAAAAGTTCTTTATCTGGGGGGAAGTTGGTAGGTTTGAGATTTGTAAAAAAAGATATTTCATCTGGGACTTACCCTTCTTGCTAGTAACCAATCCCAGTGGCTTGGTAGTCGCTGAGACAATATATCTTATTCCCTGATTTTTAAGAAAAGATAGATTCTCAATATTATATGGACGAGCTGATCCAGCTATAAAATCATCTAAAAATGAAAAATTGTGAGGAGGTAAGGTCTTTTTTGAAAAGGATTTCATTTATTATTCAATATCAACCTTGTCTAATTCCGCTATTAATCTATTAAGAATAGCTTCTTCATCCTCAGATATTGTACCATCCTTTTTGGCAATCTCAGTAGCGTTTTTGATAATTTTTTCTTTTGCCGAATGAAAAATTTCTTTGAATGAAGATTTACCTTCTTTCTTGGCAGAGGCAATTTCTGCCTCGAAATCTCGAGCATCAATTTGTATCCGATTAATTAATTCCCCTTCATCGGTAGTGATAATTCCGTCAGCCTGAGCCTGACGTACAACAGATAGCAATAAAGTACTGAGTGAAGTTTCATATGGAATCTTATCTCGATCAGGCATTTTCATCCCCTCTGAATACCATTTTTATTTAATTCAATCTATTAGTCTTAAAGTAACTGCTTACAAATTATTAGTTGATCATCGAATTCGACATTTCATCCCAGTTGAGATAATCGCCCAGCGGTAAAAATGGGAGTTGAATCATTTTGCAATAACCAAGTTGCAGCAGAATCGAGGGCAAGCTTATCACCCTCGTGAGTGATCATTCTTCGTGCCCCTCTCACATCCTTCCAATAAAATGCAATATGTTCTGGACTGATTCTGACAACTTCGTTGCGATGAATTACACCCGCGAAGTAGCTTACTTTTTTCGTCAAAGTGCGACCATTTTTCTCGATTGGATATTCCCCGGTATAAATGGGATCCGGGGAGATTACAACCAGCTCAAGATCAGTTTCTTCTTTTAATTCTCTTAGTGCAGTTTGGCCAGGGGTTTCGCCTTCTTCGATATGACCTTTTGGATGGCTAATATGAGAGCCGTGATCCAGTAATAGCACTTCAATTAACTCTTCTCGAGTAACTCGAAATGTGATTATTCCAGATGATATTTCATCAGGTTCACTCATATGACTTACACCAAAAAAGTCTAACTAAAATTTTGTCATCGTTGTCGGCGATTATCCCCAAATATGTCATTTATTCATCGCAGATTTTCATCGAAATTTTCGGCTCAACAGCTGTATGAGCAGTTTTGATTGATTATCGATGATTAATTCATCTATATAATTATCGATTATTATTTCATCGATATCTATAGTTTGAGATCTGACATTTAATTAATAAATATGCTTATCAATGAATATCGATTGATCAATCACAAATTAATTTTAATCAGTCATCAGACACTCCAAAATCGGTTATCACTGGAGATATCGATGATGTATCTTTAGGATTTTGTCACTCACCCAAAGTAAATGCAATTCAAAGATATTTCGTAATCTATCAATCGATAGCTTTTCGATAGGATGATTAGATTATCAATTCGGGGAAGAAATAAGATTGAAAAAAATATACTTACTGCCTTTGAGAGAGCTGTACAAACATAAATTTGACTCGTTCGTCATTATTTTGGTGCTCATCATTGTCGGATCTTTTTCGATCACATTTCAAAATATAACGCCTAATATCGACCAGTCGATTGCGTCTGAGGAAGAAGAACTCAATCTAGGCGATTTAAATTTAATATTTACTGATTCCGTGGACATCAACATCTCACAAAATGTAAAATCCAGTCTAGCTCAAAGTCTAAATATTGATCAAGATGAGATTCAGCTAGATTATCGTAATTTTGATACCTCCAAGATGTTGACTCGGGGTAAGGGGGAATTACCTGATAATCAGTGGATTAGGATCAATCTGTACAGTTTACAAAATGATTCAGAACCTCTGATTAACCAGTTTCAAAAGGTAGGGAGAATGCCTTTCAAAAATGCCAGTGGAGAGATTGCTCTTGATCAATCATATGCCGAAAAAGATGGAGTCAAAATAGGTGACCGGGTCTTGTTGTATGGGCCATTCGGTGAAGCCAGATTCAGAATTGTCGGACTAATTCGAGCAATTGAATTTGCTTCATATGAGATCAACCAAGTCACCTACGGCTATGTATCTGAGGTAGGATTAATTCGACATTATGCTAAGCCATCTTTACCCGGACGAGTGAATATGGTACTCGTTCATTTTGATCATGCAATTCCAGTTGATCAACTGAAACTAGCGGTCATTCAGTTACGAGAAGATCTAAATGAGGCCGGTTATGGAGATGTCCTCGCCTTTATCTGGCTCGTCAGAATATCATCGATACGAAGAGGACTGCAAGATGCACTTGAATTTACCTCGATATATTTGGTGTATGCATCGTATTTTATATTCATACTTGCTGGAATAATTGTTTTTACCATTTTCCGCCGGTCCTTGTTTAACAACCAAAAAGCCTATGGTTCACTTTATGCTCAGGGGTATGAGCAGACATCACTCCTAAATGCATATTTCATGAAAGCAACTATTCTTGTGCTGACATCCACGCTGCCTACTATACTGATGAGTCAAGGTCTTACTTATATCATCGTGGACAATTTGACTCAAAGCTGGGGGGTGCGAAATGCACCAACTACGTTATCGTTTCAATCGATCCTGATTTCTCAGGGGCTTCTCTTGACTCTCTCAATTTTCTTTACGCGATTATCTCTAGCAAGCCTGCTAAAGCGAACACCCGTGGAGATCATCGAAAATCATGGCCGTGATACGCTCATCGAACATCGAAAGATAATAGCAGTGATTAATCTTGTACACAATAAAATGTTAAAATTCGCCTTACGAGATTTAACAAGAAATCAAACTAGATCATTGTTAACCATCATCTCGCTGATCATTGGATTCTCTTTTGCTGGATCACTTCTACATACAAATTCAGCTATATCCCATACAGTCGATGAGTTTTATGATCAAAATGTAAAGTTCGATTTAGAAGTAGATCTCGGTTTTAATGGATCAATTGGTTTACAATTAAATTTGTCGGAATTTCCTTTCCAAGATACCAATTTTGATTCGATCAATGACATAGAATTTTTTGAATACATGCTACAGGTCCCCGTACAATTATTCGACGATCCCGAAGTTGTAACAGTATTCGTGGGGATAAATCACGATACGACAATGTTCAACTATCAAGAGAACTCGATAATTGAGGGACGATGGTTTACCAATAACTCGAATGAGGTAGTTATTTCCAAATACCTATCAGATAACTTTGGATTTGGAGTTGATTCGATTTTGAAAATTCCCATTCGCTGGATTGTTGCCGAGTTTGTAGTTGTTGGGGTCATCAATGAACTCTATACAACATCAACTATTATGGGTGATTTGATTTATATGAGTGAACTGGCTCAGGAATTCCTAAACCAGGAAAAGTGGGTGTTTTTTGCTAACAAAATATTGATCCAGATACAAGCGGATGTTAATTTGGGTTTGATAATTAATTTCTTGAATAAGGAGAGAACGGATGTAACAATCGCAGTCAGTGAGGATTTTTATCTTAGACGCGTCGATCGATTTACCCAGAGTCAGGCAATTATCACCTACTTTATGATGATTCTCGGGTACGTTCTTGCATTGATTATTTCTTTTTCCATGCTAAACTTATCTTATCTTGAACGTGAGAAAGAGTATTGCCTACTCAATGTACTAGGATTTTCAAAAGCAGAAGTATCGCTTCAATACTTATTCGAGAACTCTATCTTAGTTTTAATTTCGTCATCCGTTGCCATTTTACTTTCAATTCTGCTTGCGGAGTTAGTCTGGATATCGGTTATCGAATCGTCATTCTTCTTAGTTGCTCGGAATTATTCGCTGGTTAACGCAGCAATAATATTTTTCTCCTCATTC
Source organism: Candidatus Heimdallarchaeota archaeon (assembly GCA_022574115.1). Taxonomy (GTDB): domain Archaea; phylum Asgardarchaeota; class Heimdallarchaeia; order Heimdallarchaeales; family Kariarchaeaceae; genus LC-2. Next base: position 4,776 of record JACZSS010000159.1, read on the forward strand.
GTAATATTGATATTAACCACGATCCCGAATATCGTTCGATATTATCTAACACCGGTTTATACTCGCTTGAATGATGATTAGTTAGAAGAGCTCGATGAGGTTTTTATAACCATTTACCACTAAATCTGCGCCTGCCTGAAGTAATGTCTGTTGATCAAAGCTCCCCAAAAACCCTATTGCGTACATCTTTGCTTCCTTAGCTGCTTTAATGCCGTTAACGGAATCTTCGATGACAATACATTTTTCGGGACTAACTCCTACCTTACTGGCTGCCGCAATGAATAAATCTGGTGCTGGTTTGCCTTTCATGACATCATCAGCAGAGCAGAAAATTTCAAAATAGTTTTTTAATCCAGTTGTTGTAAGGGAGAAATTTATTTTTTCATGACTGCCTGAAGAGGCGACCGCAATTTTCAAACCTTTTTTCTTTACCAAGGTGAGAAATTCATCGCACCCATCAAACGATCGCAACCGTTCTTTGGCTTGTTGAAAATAGGCTTCCTCCTTCTTCAGCTTCAGATCATCCAGATCAAACTCTTTGATATGATGCAAATCTAAATAATATTTAAGAGCGGTTGCTAACGATGTACCGATTACCGGCGTATAATCTCTTCCGATATCGATATTAAATTCGTTCTCAAATACAATGTTGAGAGCATTTGTACTCAGATATTCAGAATCAACTAGTACACCGTCACAATCAAACAGCATAGCCTCAACATCAGCAAACAGAAATTTCGACAAGAGCCACCAAGCGATTTAAAATGGTCTACCACATAAGATTGAGTATTGTTTTCCATCCTTATTTCAGAATTATTACTGATCTCAACCTAAATAATTATTATTGATTCTAGCAGAGAATTTTATAGTACAATATGAATCAGCCTCAAACCACTCATCGCAAGAAGTTAGTTGTGGAGGATTTAGGATTAATTGAGTACGATGAAGCTCTTCAGATACAAGAACAATGCTGGGAAAGCGTTTATTCCGGAGGTGATCATTATTTATTATTGCTCGAACATCCACCAGTCGTCACGATGGGTCGCCGAACAGCAGATAAAGACATAATCTCGTCATTGAGTCAATTATCGGATGCCGGATTTACGGTTAGCAATGTTGACAGGGGTGGAAGTGTAACCCTACATGGACCGGGTCAACTGGTTGGTTGCCAGCGCGCGCACCGTCACCGCCAGCGTCTGCGTCCCCGCATTGCCGCCCACGCCCGCGACGATCGGCATCAGCGTGGCGAGCGCCACCATCCGCGCGATCGTCCCCTCGAACGCGGCGATCACCGACGAGGCGACCATCGCGGTGACAAGATTGGCGATCAGCCAGCGGACGCGGCTCTTGTAGCTGTCGAAGACCGGCTCGTTGATGTCGCCCTCGCCCGCGCCCGACAGGCGCAGCACGTCCTCGCCCGCCTCCTGCTGGATAATGTGAACGATGTCGTCGACGGTGATCATACCAACCAGCCGCCCGCTGGCATCGACCACGGCGGCCGAGATCAGCGCATATTTCTGGAAGCGCAGCGCCACCTCTTCCTGATCCATATCGACCGGGATCAGCGTCTGTTCGCGCTTCATCACGTCGCCGATCGCGATTCCGCCCGGCGCGCGCAGGATCCAAGACAACTGACAGGTGCCGATCGGCCGGTGGCCCGGATCGACGACGAAGATTTCCCAGAAGTCGGTGGTCAATTCCTCGTCGCCGCGCAGGAACTCGATCGTCTCGGCCACCGTCCAATGTTCGGGCACCGCGATCA
>JACZSS010000160.1 GCA_022574115.1 Candidatus Heimdallarchaeota archaeon
CAAATATTTCATCTATAGTCATTTCTTCATCAAATTGAAGAGGTCGAAATTTGAAATTCCGGTCTACGACTGTGTAAATAATAGGTGATTCTAGCATATTGATGTTGTAAATCCCAATTGATGTCTTCTTACGTTTACGCCCAAACGAGAAATCTACTTTATCTTGAATTTGAATCATCTGCTTGATTAAGAAGTCGCTGAGATGCAAATTTCGAACGACTGCTGCCCCGATATACGGTCTAACCTCCTGTAATTCATAAGAGACATCAATCTCATAACTAGACGGTGTCACATCTAAAGGAGGTAACCCAGGGGAATCTACTGTGCCACGAAAGACTCTGGCAATGCCTTCAGCACTCCAGAGGTCAGGTCGATTAGCAGTTTTAATTTCAATAGCAATTTTAGTATGACCGTTTTCATCCTGTACGTCTGGTTCTGAATCAACTTCTGCTATGGCAAAGACAAGATTAGCATCTAATTCCTGAGGTGTTAGAGGAGTTTTCAACCCCATGAGCTGGGATATATCTTCAATTGAGACTTCGATAGTGACCATTTCGATTATATCTCTTTAGTAATTTGAATGCCAGCTGATACCTCGGCATCCCGTAGCCAATCTAAATTTTGGCTGAATAGTTCACGAATATCGGTAATATTATATTTTGTCATAAAAAGCCTACCCACGCCTAAACCCCAGGCCAAGACGGGATAATCAATTCCAAAAGGTTGAGTAACTTCCGGTCTGAAAATACCCGCTCCGCCAAATTCAATATAACCAAGATCAGGATGTTTAGCAGATAGTTCAACAGATGGACTAGTGAACGGGTAATAATCGGGCCGAAATCGGACGTCAGTTGCCCCAGCAACCTCAACTGCAAACGTCTTTAGCATACCTAATAAATCTCTAAAGGTGATATCTTTTCCTAGAATGATACCCTCCGTCTGATCAAATTCAACGTCATGGGTGGCGTCTACTTGATCAGGTCTAAAACATCTGGCAATCGAGAAGAATTTAGCAGGCGGTTTTTTAACACTTCCAAGAGTTCTTGCTGAAATAGCCGTACCTTGAGGACGAAGTAATAATCTAGCAGATTTTTTAGGATCCCACTTGTAACGATGGCCTTTGCTTCCAGTTGTCCAGCCATCTTCGTGAGTCTTTGCAACATTATCGATAAACTGTTCTGTAGCTAATTTGCCATGTGTCGGCTTTTTCACTAATAGGATATCCGTATCTTCTCTTGAAGAATGATCTTGCGGCGCAAATAGCGCATCGAAATTCCAGAATTCTTGCTCCAACAACGGTCCCTTCATCTCTTGGAATCCTAATCCGACAAGCTTCTGCTTGAGGTGATCCACGAAATTTCGATACGGATTATATCGACCTGCATAAAGCATACGTGGCCGTGTAATCATCGAATAAGGCTTGAATTTGACATTTTTCCACGAACCCGAAGCGATCATATTTGGCGATAGTTTGCTAATCTCATCAATAACTCTGATTTTGGTCAATTGGCTTTTAGTTATTTTTAACTTAACTTTAGCCTCTGACAATTCAGTCACTTCAATGAATCCACGTGATGCAAGAGTGGTAATAAGCGACGGATCAATACTATTCTTACCGTCAGCCACAGCTTCCAATGCGTTTTGGAGGCTAACAGAGAAGGTCTTGGCAGATTGACTATTAATAATCTTGATCAGTCCCTTCTCAATCAGTATTACACCAGACTTTCTCAAAAATCCAATCCCAGCAGAAACATCCGGTTTTGACAGTCCGGTTTTGTCGCTAACATCTTTCATAGATAATTCGTTTTCTAGCGCTGAAACGATAATTAATCTTTCAGGAAGTCCATTTAGTGCATTGTTTCCACGTGTTGTTAGAGAGTAAATTGTGCGTTTGATCACAGTTTTAGTGATTAGTGACTTATCAACTAACGTGGCAACAGCACCTTCAATGGAACCACGGTCTAAATTTATCTTGTCCTGAAGCTTAGAGACTTTAATTTCTTGACTGGCTTCGATCAGTTTTAAAATTTTCATTTCGTTTGATCTTAATGTTAATTCTACCATAGTACTCAACTCACCAGTAATCTGATAGGTTTTCAGATCGCTAATTTGTTCCGTGTTATGTTCTATTCTCGCGTATTTAACGTCTTTTTTTGTATTTTTTGTTATGTAAATTCCAAGGCAAAAACCTCTTAACGGTTATAAATAAATTGTCTGTTATGTATAAAGGGATATCGTTTTCACTTGGACAATTAGATTATTTGCTCTTCGAAAATAATAAGTCTTTATCTGAGGCTTAACTTTTCTCAACTAATCCTTTTCTGGTAACCCTTATTTTCTTTCCATCAATTTCTTAATTTAACCAAGATAATTAGCCAAATATCAATATTTTTTCGATTCTGCAATTTATGAGTCCGTGGTCAATACGTTTCATCTGTTAATTTACTTGAGTGATCTGGATTTGAAACAAAAGGAGATCAAAGTCATAGTTTCTCACGATTGGTCGAGTTCTTTAATACCTATAATGTTCTTAAGCTCCTCGTGATGATATCGGAAGATCTAGTGTAATAGGATAAGTCGATCTCAACATTGGGTATCAACATATCTGTTTGATAAAAGCCAGCCAACCTTGAGTTAAGTAAGTACGAAACTGGGAACAAATCTTGGTCAGGAAAATATTAGCAAAGGAGACAGGCGGATATTAATCCAATAATTGAACTAAATTGCGATCCTTGGCTTATAGAAGAAACTTTATCGACAATATTAGGCGAGATCAGAAGAAATAAGAAAAGAAATTTGTCAGGCTGGACAATGGACTATAAAAAACTAGGATCAACTGGTCTCAAGGTCTCACCATTTTGTTTAGGCACAATGCAATTCGGATGGACGGCAAGTGAGGAAGAATCATTTGCTGTGATGAATCGAGCTTGGGACGCCGGTATCAATTTTTTTGATACTGCCAATGTCTATAGTAGATGGTCAGATAAGAGTTATCCTGGAAAATCAGAGGAAATTATTGGTCAATGGATTAAAGAATCAGGCAATCGACAAGAACTAATCTTAGCCACTAAGGTTCGAGGAATCATGGGTCAAGGGGATCATAATGAGGGTTTATCTCGGAGACACATTATCCAACAAATCACAGGTTCATTAAAGAGACTACAAACTACATGGATAGATCTTTATCAATCTCATGCATTTGATGAAGCTACACCCGTTAAAGAAACATTAGAGGTCTACACCGATCTTATTAGAGATGGAAAGGTGAATTACATCGGGGCATCAAATTATCCTGCATGGAGACTAATGGAATCACTTTGGATCTCAGAGAAATATAATCTCGCGAAATATCAGACATTACAACCTTATTATTCCTTAGTACGAAGACATAAGTTTGAACCTGAATTAATGGATGTGTGCGTTAAATATCAGCTAGGTGTAATTCCTTATTCTCCACTTGCTGCCGGATTTCTAACTGGTAAATACCGAAAAAACAGTGATTTGCCTTCATCTGATAGAGCAGACGGAGTCAAAAACCGATATTTTGGAGATCGTGGATTTAACATTCTTGAGGAATTGTCTGCAATTGCAACTGATAAGGGAATCACAATTGCCCAAGGTGCATTATCATGGGTTATGCATCAAGAAGGGATTACTTCTCCAATAATAGGTGCAAATTCTGTTGATCAACTTGACGAAATTTTGGAAGCCAAAGATGTAACATATACAAAAGCAGAACTTGAAAGATTAGATCAAGTTTCGAGTAATGAATCGAATATGATCATTACTTGAACCTTATGGGTAAATATGTCCTAATTTTACAAGGTTAACTACATCAAAATTAGAAATTTGGTAAATAATCTTTCTTTTCATTCTCAAGAGAGTATAGATTAATTGAAATTCCGCGTAGAACTATGATTGGTGTATATGTTAATGATAATCCAGTTATAATGATTGCAACATAAGGAATAGACTTACGGTGAGATACCAAGAAGATGAACACGACGAAAATTTCAGTCAAATGAAGGGCTAATAATTGTGACGGATGAATCGTAAAAAAGCTAAAATTCAATGACCTTTGATCAAGACCTAAGGATTGACTGATGAGAATTTTGGAAACAAAATTATAAACCGAGTTTCTGAGTAAAATCGTGTTTACAATAAATGAGGAGACTACAATTAAAATGATCATGAAGGCACTTGTGCGGTTATAGTTCTTCCTAAAAATTACGAATATCATTGCAATAAAGATCAGTTCAAATGCGATTGTGAGTAATTCAACAAGTAAATCAAGATCTAATCGAGCAAACTGTGAGACTAGTAACTGAATCGAGAGCACGAGTAGATAACCTATCTGAGAAAATGTCCTACGAGGAAGAGTAAAGAGAATTATCAGATTCAATCCGAGAATTAACAATCCAAACGATACAGTGAAACGGTCAAACTGGAATAATTGGAGACTCATAGTCCCAATTCCCAAAATAATTACTAACGTTGGAGTAAAATTTAATTCGGAAAATTGAAACGAACTAAGGATCAAAATCATAAATATCAAAATAAGAATCGCAGTAAATTTCTGAAAATCAGAGTTTGATGGTAAAGTGATATGATGAATTGATTGGCTGTCAAGGATGATAATGTAGCTCTGAATAAATATTATCAATGAAATTAACCAGTATTTTGTGACTGATGATGTCATATATAGTCTAGACATGTTTAACTCTAAAAGGAGATATCATCCAATTGCACCCAATTTCCGAACCCGGTATAAATCGTGTTATGATCAGAGTTTGGATTATAATTCATGGGAATTATCGTAGGCTCTTCATTGGAATAGTTTTTATTTAAAATAATTAGAGTATTCGTTTTCGCTTTAATTCCCACGCTTTCATCCAAGTCCACGTCTGGTAAAATCAAATAAAAAGATTGTATACTTGGTAAGACGGTTGGAAGAAGTTCTAATGCCTGTTTACTTAGAGGAATTAGCATCTTTATTCGTTTTCCGAAATACAACTCCAGACCGAATGGTTTAGACCAATCGACGGTCCTGTTCGATCCGGGAAGGACTGTATCCTTGATTTTTGAAAACGGGAATTTTGTCAGTTTGCCCAAATTTGATTTGACTAGACTCAGCACCGGACTAATACCAAATTTTTCTCGAAATTTTGGTTCGTCATCGCGCTTAACTCCGTGTTTCGGAGGATTTTGGTGGTTGCTGTCTTTACCTGATTCTTTTAAATCAGAACTATCTAAGACAAGAGGCGATATTTTAAGACCGGTAATGATCTGATCGTCAAAACCCAAAATTCGTAGTTGACGGCTAGGAATTCCGCCTTTCTTCAAGATTTCACTAGTGAAATTGTCAGTAATTATTGGCTTGTTTGTCAATTCTGCAATGTTCAAAGTTTTCTCAATTAACCGGTTATTGGATTGCGAGGATTGTAAACAAACGATATGAGTAAGACTCGCTGGATTAACCTCAGGACCTTTAATTTTATCCTTTCGCAGGATGCGAATATGTTTATTTGGATTGATTAGTAGGTGAATTCGACGTTTTTTTAGCCTCCCATCTGTGAAGATAAGCTCAAACGAGAATTCCTTGTATCCTCTTAAATACAGCGCCATTGTTCTTAACTCGGAATAATTTCTTGGTTCTTATTGTTTTAAATGTAAGATTACAAGACTGAATAAAATAAAAATTGTTTTCGACTCTCGAGGAGGCGATAATCGTAAAGCTGGAAAGTTAATTCAAAAAGCTATTGAAGATTGGGTTTTACGTTCACGAAATGACTTTTTAAAAGTACTTAGTAAATCCGTATTGTTTATAACGTCTTAGGGGTTCGATCGAACGGTCAATCTTCAATCGACCAAACTGATAAACGCAGGTTGCACATATGAAATCCGTTGCGGTACATTCACACAAAGGAGGTGTAGGTAAGACGACGATTGCCATCAATTTAGCTGTACTGCTCGCTAAAGAAGGTAGTAATGTCTGTTTAATTGACGCTGACTTTTCAGCCCCGAATCTTAACACCTATTTTAACCTCAAAACGACTAATTATCTGAATGCTTATTTCGATAAAAAAATCCAAGTTGGGGACGTTCTACACGACATTGAACTTTCAGAAGAACTGACGGGAAAGCTTTGGCTAGGCCTCGCAGATCCAACAGCAAATAGTATTAACAGTATGATTAGGATAGACAACCGGTCAGCAGGTAATATGCTGCAAAAACTATTACAGCTGAAACGGGCAATACGGGGTGATCCATACAATATTGATTACCTGATTCTAGATACAACTCCTGGTATTGGGTTAACAACAATAAATTCATTTGTTTTGACCGACAATATTCTTTTCATCATTAAACTAAGTAATGCAGACATTGAAGGTACAATACATATGATTGGTGGTTTACTTGATAAGCTACCAAACAGATCAACGATGGTTGCAAATCAAATCCCTGCAGATAAAATTGAAACTAAAGAGCAGCAGGATTATCTTACCAAACTTATTACAGAGACTATGGCCAA
>JACZSS010000161.1 GCA_022574115.1 Candidatus Heimdallarchaeota archaeon
GTTGTTCACCTAGGGTTAGTGCAGCCTCAACTCGGATTCCAAGCTGCCTACAGAGATCAATAAGCGAGTGGGCAAAATTGATTGCATCACTGCGGTCTGGCATTTTGCTTCCCAATCCGGTGGGAATATCAAAAACGAGGTAGTCTACACCCATCGCTAGTTTAGTTGACACTATCGAAGCTAACATCTGATCTGGGGGATCTATGCCAAGTTGCCGTTTCACATCGATTACAATATTATCAAGTGGAGATAAATTAAGAGGAGCATTCCACACAATCATGCCTCTGGCCTTTGGCGCTAATTCAGAAATTTCGTCTGGTGAAAAAGAAACATTGGCTAGAACTTCCATTGTATCTGCTGTTCCTGAAGGCGAAGTGATTGCTCGAGACGAGGTCTTAGGAATCAGTAATCCGGCAGCAGCCACAATTGAAACAATTATTGGTGTGATCTTGTTCCCAGGTATACCACCGATGCTATGCTTATCATAAGTTGGCTCATTAAAGTTGAATTCAGTACCTTCAGCAGCCATCGACTGGGTGATTTCAACCAACTCTGAACTACTGTATCCTTGAAATTGTGATACCAGAGCAAATGATGCAACTTCTAAGCTGGTGTATTTTCGGCGTGAAATATCTGAAACAAGAGCTCTTACGTCATTATTACTCCAAGGTGTTCCTTGAACCTTCTTCTTTATCAAATCATATGATTGAGGAACTCTTCTTGCCAAAAGTGTCACGAGTGCATCATTTCGTACACCAAGCAAGTTTGCATCCTTTTCCGAAATTCCGATAATGTCGTCCTCGATAAAGCCTTGTACAACAACAGGTGAGGCAACAAGTTCATTTTGATCGTATTTCAAGGTCACAATTTCTGTATGCCTCAATCTTAATTTAGAAGCCGTAGCAACGGAAAACATTACCACAGGTTCTATCGATCTTATATCTAAGATCTTTACTTTAATTGTAATCATGTTTCAGCCAACTATTATGTACCTAGTCGCATTTAAGGCTAAGTATTAAAAAATTATTTTTTGAACCGCTTGCCAGATAAAAATCAATCTATTATTTATTCTAAGCGAGAATAAATAATGCCCCTCGACCTGTGTGTACGCCAATTAAAATCCCGATTTCATATATTCCGACGATGAGAATCAATTATTTTTTCGTCGATCTCATCAACCATCCCTGAGCCTATGTTTGCAGAATTAATTGTACCAGATAATTCATGGGATAAATGAATTGGCAATATAGTTATTACTCCCTCTCCTTTTAATTTCTCATAGACGTCCATGAAATCTTGGGCACATGGTTGGGAGGTTTTCGGAAAATTCCGTTGAGTAGCTTTTTCGGCCACATCCCGAAATTTCATCGTACCGATATCTGAATTGGTGTAGGTTTCAATTCTAAGCAATCCTTGCGATATAAGATCTTCAACTCTGTTGTCTTTATCAAATTTCGGTATTTTATTTGCCTTTGAATAAGGTATAGCTAAATAGATGCTCAGCAGCCAGTAAGATTATTATTTCATACGAATCACATTTCTCCATATATTAGGCAAGTGCCATATCGATCGATTGATATAGAGAACCTCGTATCAAACAACTATGCCTAGTAATGTGAAAATATTTAGAGCGAAAGGGTATTTTCGAAAGAATAAATCAAACTTTCAGTTTACCAGTGAGTTCAGAGCTCTTGAAGTTAAGCACGGACTAGAAAAACTTTATTCAGAGCTTGGGAGTAGACATCGTCTGAAGCGTACAGAGATTTTTATTGATAAAAAAGACGGGATCAAAGAAATCACTGCCGACGAAGCAATTTTTTCGATTTCAACTCAAATGGATGAACCTGATTTTGAAATACAAATCGACAACTAATCCATTAAAATGCAATCTGATCAGTCTTCCTTGAATGAATACTACTCACAATATCAATCAACGGTCAATCAACTAAAGGCCTTAACTACTCAACAATCGCAGGTGTTTACTGCTATTCAAGAACTTGAACATAATATTACTACTATTGTGGGATTACAAAGTAAACGGGAATCCCAGGACGTTATGATCCCAATGGGTGGGATATTGCATGTTAAAGCAGAGTTAATAGACTCCGAAAAAATTTTAGTTAATATTGGTTCAGATGTGATAGTCCCCCTAAAATACGATGAGGCTAAGAGCTACATTGAGACGCGGGTGGTAGAGATGCGAGAGATAAACAACCGAATGAATGATGATATGGTCCGACTAGAAGGACTTGCGTCACAGTTGCAGTCTCAAATGGACCAGTTTCAGAAGGAATAATTGTGTTTGGCAAATTGCAAAAGGGTTTCTCCAGATTTATCAAAAAAATTAAAATCAAGGAATTGTCTGAAAAAGATCTCAAACCAATTGTTGACGATCTTATCAACCTGATGATTGAAAATGAAATTGGTCATGAATCAGCAGAAATAATTGGTAAAGAACTAATTGCACAATTAATTTCCATTGAACATACCAGATTTAAAACAGCCAAGCCACTTGTCAGAGAAGCTCTTAGAAATTCGATTGCTAAAATACTTGAAGTTGATGAAAGTAGACAAGTAAACCTTTTTGAAATGATCGAAGAAGCTAAGTCAGAAGGGAGACCTTTCATTATATGTATATTGGGAATCAACGGAACAGGTAAAACTACAACAATCGCAAAATTAACCAAACTGTTTCAAAATAAAAACTATTCAGTTGTTTTAGCTGCAGGAGACACATATCGATCTGGCAGTATTCAACAGCTTGGTAAACACGCGGATAACTTGGGTGTAAGGATGATCGCCCATGATTATGGTGGGGATCCAGCAGCTGTTGCAATAGATGCAATCGATCATGCCGAGGCAAAAAACATTGATATTGTATTAATTGATACCGCCGGGAGAATGCAAAATAATATCAACTTGATTCGAGAACTTGAGAAGATCATCCGGCTATCTGAACCAGATTTACGTATATTTATCGGTGATTCGTTAGCAGGAAATGACGTAATTCGCCAAGTTAAGCAATTTGACAAAGATGTCGGAATTGACGGAATAATCATGACTAAAGTTGATGCAGATGTGAAGGGTGGAGCGGTGATTACTGTAACCCACGCTGCAAACCGACCTGTTCTCTATGTCGGAAATGGGCAGGGATATGACCACCTGGTAGAATTTGATCCTAATTTAATTGTAAATCAGGTAATACCTAATTAGAGCTATTAATGTCTTCTAAAATCCACTCAGATTACTTGATTATTGTATCCAAGCAAGATCAAGCCGGAATGAATATAAAATCGTTTCTCATCAAGAGAAAAAGATTTGATCGAGTAACCACATTTGTACCTGAAGAGGGTTGGCCTGAGAAAGAATATACTCTGGAAAAGTTTGAAAACACCTTGCTTTTGACGTTAGAACACCCGCAAATTTATTCAGACTACCTTATTGATTACATCGATACGCAACTTATCATCTTCGCATCAAAGCATTTCTCTGCAGCTGGACAGAAGGCTTTGCTGGTTCACACTACTGGGGTCTGGGGAACAGACATATCTCATGGTGGCAGAGCAAAAGAACTTGCATTGGCTCCGAGTCTAGCATTAACTCACAGTTATTTCCTGATTAAGGAAAAACAAAAAGAATATGATCTCTACGATTATTGGGTGGGACTAGAAGCCACCCATCATGGACCGACGGCACTGAGATCACCGGCTATGTTTATTGAAACTGGTGGATCGGAAATTGAGTGGAACGATTTGAAAGCCTGTGAACTGCTTGCAGATGTAATTTTAGATCTTATTTCAGACCTGTCATCTGGTTTAGAAGAAACTTTACCCGCTATGATTGGCATCGGTGGTGGTCATTATGCTCCAACATTTATCCGTAGACTGGATGCTAAAAAATACCTACTTGGGCACATTGCCCCAAAATTTGTTCACCAGGAGCTTGATAACGATCTACTCAGACAAGCCTGGGATAAAACTATTGCAACAAATAAAATTTTCCTCATAGATAAAAAAGGTACAAAAGGTGTCGAACGTAGACGAATCATAGAAATTCTAGACCGCCTTGAATTGCCTTGGACTTACTCTTGAAATATCGAGTCTAAGTAAATGCAAAACGGATTGAACTGAAAAACCCCTTAAGAGAGACTGAACTTATAATATTGTGGGGAATATTCTTACGTTTATTTTCTTGGTCGTTTTATTCTCTACAACCTTTATCGTCACAATAGCTTACTTCATCAAGTTGTCATTAGAATTTCCTAGTCTCTTATTTGTAAAACTGGGTCACAAGGAATCAATCGAGAGACGACTATAAAATAAAGTCTTAGGAGTATATGCTATTATCTTTCCAAATCCCATAAATCCTAAAATTAGCTCATTTCTGAAAGTTTAAGAAATTTTTATGGCTAATCTTAACGATTTTAGCGACACTCTCAGAATTCAAAAACGGTTGTCTAAAACAGATAGGCAATAAAATCGTATTGAAAGTCGTTAATTAAGCTTCGAGAAATTAATTAGATCTTCTTAAGCTCACGGGCCTCTGTTTTGGAGTCGACTTCGGTAATTTCAACAGTGAAATTGTCGCCCTTTTGAATGGAATCCAAATCTTGTAAATTGTCAGTTACTTTACCAAATACAGTGTGATCCTTGTCCAGGTGTGCCGTTTGTTGTCTAGATAACACAATAAAAAATTGACTACCACCGGTATTTCTGCCAGCATGTGCCATACTCAACATACCTTTATCGTGAAATTGTTTTTCTCCATCAAGTTCGCATTTGATCTTGTATCCTGGACCGCCAGAACCGGTATAGGTTGGATCTCCTCCTTGAATTACAAATCCCGGTAAAACTCGGTGAAAAATCCCCTCCTTATATCCCTTATAATCTCCTTGAGCTAGTTGGACAAAATTTTTGACTGTGTTAGGTGCTTCAGTGTCATATAATTCAAACGGAAAATCTCCCCGTTTTGTATGAAACACTCCTTTTGAAACCATAAGTCTGTCTTTTTGACGTTGCTTTTTGACTGCTTCGATGGCACCTTCCATATATTTTTCGAATACTAGATTCATTTGTAATTATTTTGCTAAGCTAATCAAATCAGCTCTTGTGATGGATGGATTGAGAACATATTCTTCCCTCCATAATTCAAGAATTCTCTGAATTTCTGAACCAGTAAATCCTAATTCTTGAGCATCTACTCCAGATACTACAATTTTTTGAAAATAAAGCACTGAATATGTAGTGGTCAGCTCCAAGAGGTCAATTTTATCTTGTGACTGAAGTTTTGTCGTACTTAGTATTTCGTTTGTACTAAGTAGGTGCTTAAAGAAATCTTCAAACTTAAAATCAGGCCATGACTTAAATTCGTTAAGAATCGAACGAAGGGACCTAAATTGATCTCGTCTGCTTTTCAGAAGATGAATCAGGATAAATTCTTCATTGAACCGAATCAAACCATATATCGATTGAATTTCTCGGTTACTTGTTCCTGGAAATTTCTTGAAAAAATTCTGAATATCAGATTTCAACCGGTTATTCGTCTGCAATTCATGATCTCTCATTGACAAAATTTCATCCAACAGAATGGCCCAAGTTATTATATAATTTATTCTTGGATGGTTTACGAATTTAGCAACAAGCTGAATCCCCATATGCTTAGTAATTTCTGGAATGACGATGTAGAGAAGGTTAGATTCAATAAGTAAGTTTAATCCTTCAAACGGATAAGAAAAAATTTCTTTAAGCTCACTCAGGATGCGTTCAGTTGAAATTTGATGCAGTTTGATTATATGGGCTGACTGCCTGATGGATTGAAGGGTTTGCTTCTCAATTTCAAATCCGAATCGTACAGCAAACCGTATTCCTCTAAGCATTCGAAGAGAATCTTCGCGGAATCTCTCAATTGGATCACCAACTGATCTAATCAGTTTTGCCTCAAAGTCATCGATGCCGTTGAACGGGTCGAAAATATCTCCCTTCCGGTTAACTGCAATTGCATTGATAGTGAAATCTCGTCGAAGCAAATCTTCATCTAAATCTGTGATAAATTTGACATTATCCGGTCTTCTTCCATCGCTATATTCGCCTTCACGTCTGAAAGTTGTGATTTCGATTTTTAGTCCTGATCTCATAAAACCTATCGTTCCGTGCTTTTCTCCATATTCAAACAATTTTTCACTAGTAAACACTGCTCGAATTTCAGCTGGTGTGGCCGATGTTGTGATATCATAATCCGTCGTTGTCCTAGAAAATAGCAAATCTCTGGGTGTACCTCCTACTATGTAGGCTTCAAACCCCTGGTCCTCAAGATTTTTGAGGATTGAATCGGCAGCGACTGGGAGAATAATTCGCTTTTTAGGATTCATGACTGATTCAAAACAATGACGGTTTTCTAACTCCTTAAAGTTTTAGTCATCATAATTAAGTCATCTCTAACTCGCCAACCTAGTTTTTGGTAAAATGAAATAACCTCCAAATTGTCTTTTTCTATAAATAGATGAACTTTTACTGCATTTAGAGAATCA
>JACZSS010000162.1 GCA_022574115.1 Candidatus Heimdallarchaeota archaeon
TCAGTCAAGTTGCCTAAATCTTTTGGTATTTCCCTAATTTCATTCGTTCCAAAGTTAACTCTAGTCAGCTCAGTGGCTTCAACAATTTCGTCTGGGATCATATCCAAATGCTTACCAGAGTTGAATCTGCGATTGACGGACACGCTCACTAATCTATCATATTCGACCTCATATCCAAATCCCCATCCCCCATATATTGACGGATTGTCGATGAAAGGTTGCTCAATTCGATCCTCAATCTTTTGAAGTAAATCAATTTCAACTTGTGGAAGATTATCAAAACGACGAATTCGGTCGTATCTCATTACTAATCGGCACATGAACCAAGTTTTGCCCATTTAATATACTTCCCATTAGAAGAAATAATTTTTAGATGCTCGTTTGAATTTCAAAGTTGCCTACTATCCGGACCCGTATTCTTACTCTTGCAGATCGATTGGGAGGAATAAAAATATTGTTTCGATTTAATGAAAAAATAAGAAACCTCCCGAAGGTTGATTGGGAAAAGGCTAGCTATGAGATGAGAGCTTCCTTATAGATCTCGGCTTCAGGTGGTTATAAATATGAGATCTATATGTTGTTCCCAATTTTCTTTTATATAACATGTTAATATCTGGATATTACTAAGAAGCATACTAGCGAGTCGAAAACAAATCTCATTCACTTTGGTATGGTGGAAATAATCATGTATTAATATTCGCCCACTTTATAGTTTTTTGAATATGTCTGTTAATCAAGGACTTGAAGATGTGATCGTAGCGGAGACGAAACTGAGTAAGGTCGACGGATTGGCCGGAAAACTAACAATATTCGGTTATTCGTTAGAAGAGCTTGCACCCAATGCCTCCTATGAGGAAACACTCTTTCTTTTATGGCATGATAAGCTTCCAAATTCCTCAGAATTAGCTGAATTTAATAAAGACATGCGTTCACTGCGTAACCTAAATGATGTCGCAAAATACACCTTGAAGGAGGCGGCAAACAAGCGAATTCATCCCATGGATGCTCTTAGACTCACATCTACCACGTTGGTCCTAGACGACCCAAATCCTCTTGATAACAGCTATTCTACGAACATCGCTCGAGTACGAAAAATGACTGCATGTTTTCCCACGATTATTGCTAATTACTGGCGACTTAAAGAAGGAAAGGATTACATTGAACCAAGAGATGACCTCGATCATGCTGAGAATTTCTTGTATATGTTAACCGGGAAAGAACCCACTAAAGAATCTGCCAGAGGTCTTGAAATCTATCTTAATACTGTGGCTGATCATGGGTTAAATGCATCAACTTTCACGGCCAGAGTTATAGCTTCTACAGATTCTGATATTAACAGTGCCCTCACCGGTGCAATTGGGGCTCTTAAAGGACCAAAGCATGGCGGTGCACCAGGACCCGCCCTTGACATGATTTTTGAAATTGAAAAAGTTGAAAACACAGAACCGTACATTCGCAAAAAATTAGAGAATCGTGAGTTAATCATGGGTTTTGGCCATCGGGTGTACAAAGTACGAGATCCTAGGGCTGAAGTCTTGAGTAAAGCTGCGGAAAACCTCTTTGTCGGAGATAAACGGGAGTTCTTCGACATGGTTAAAGAAGTAGAGCGAATAATTGTTAGATTATTCGAAGAATACAACCCTGGAAGAAACATACAAACAAATGTTGAATTCTACACTGCATTGTTGTTACATGGTTGTGAATTGAAACCGGATATTTTCTCCTCTATATTTGCTATGGGACGAGTAGCCGGCTGGGGTGCACATGTACTAGAACAGATGCAGAATAACAGAATTATGAGACCTAAATCATTGTACAAGGGCGAATTTGACAAAACATGGGTTCCAATTGAAGATCGGGATTAGCACCTACTCCTTTTTTGCAATTATGAGGCAATGATGACTGGTTACGTCGATATACCCCTTTTCTAGAATTTTTAGATGCAGCTGATGTAATTTGTCTCGGTACTTATCTACCGAAAAATCTTGTATTTGCCATGGAATTGCTTTTAAATAGTAAACAATGGCTCCTATATCGAATATTCGAGTTAAAGGCCACGCTTGATCGGTTTTTGCGACAGTAAAACCTACATTTTTTAATTGCTCAACTTTCTCTTCAAATTTCCAATTTGTTGTTTCAGGATCACTTATGCCCCCTAAAAAGTCATTCAGCTCATGATTGTTGGTGGGGCCGACTTGTTGAGTTACGAACTCACCTTCTTCTCTGAGTATTCGGTATACTTCTTTTTCATTGTACCATTCGTGCCTATTCATCACTAAATCGAAATAATTACTTTGAAATGGTAGGGGATCATATTCTACAATGCCGTGTACTGTCACTCCAATTTTTTCTAGTTTTTCTTTAGCAAGACGTATATTTGGCTCATACGCTTCTGTTGCATGGGTGTTCCGCGGCAATGGTTGTAAGGATGACAAATACTCTCCACCCCCCGTACCCATGTCCAACATCGAATTGACATTTCTTAACCTCGGGATTATTTCGGTTGAAAAACTCCAATTTGAGGGAGCCATAACCAGTCGATCTGCAATATACTCAAAATTCCATCCATAGAATGGGTGTTCCGCGTCCTCCATCAACAACTCAAAGTGATCCATAAGTTTCACGCGATGCTTTGCTTTGAAAATTTCTTGGTGCTGTAATGGTTTTTTCAACTAATGGGTGTTCAGAGCCCATAGATTGTGCAATAAGATCTGTTTGCGGTTTAACTTTCATCTCTCGTTAGAAATCAAGGACTCAAACTCTTCATTTCTTATATGCATACCAACTGAGCTCTGTCTTGGAAGACCCAATTGGTCACTTAAATTACAGGATAATAATCTAAACCATCAATTCTCAAACTTTCTATTGTCATAAATAATAATTTACCATTTGACTGTTGCTTGAAAATTTCCATTGTCAACTGTCTCAAAACCATCAGGGGGATTTTTTTGATCAACAGCATAGATCATCATCGGTTTGTCGACCCCTTCTGTTTCAATTGATCTTACATGATAACCGAATGGCTCTTCTAAATCATTGATTCGATCGAATTGATCTTGATCAATGTAATAAACTTCAAGATATATCTTGTGACTTGTATAACTAGGAATGAGCATCGGATATTTACCGTTGCTAAACATCCTGAATTTCACGTCAAAATATCCTTTAAACTTCGGTTTCTTAGGCGCAAGATATGTTTCATAATTATCATTTCCTTGTTTCAAGGTCCCATACACCGCTAGTAGAATTTCTTGCATAGAATTGTTCAATTTGGTTTCGATTTATTTATTGTTAAAGTAGAATAAATAGGATTGGACCTCTATACATCTGACATTTCTTTTGGAAATTTCATTTTTTGATACAACGCCGTTGTAAAAGACAGCGTATGCTTAGGCACAAACCACTTCCTAAGTTTGATATGATGTGCTCCGGCAATGAGATGGGGATCTTGATCTAATCTTTTTTGTATCTCTTCTTCTGTAAATCGCTCAGCATCAAAAAAGACAATACCACCACCACCTTCAAATGGTCCCGCTGCCAAGAGAACACCTTCACTATTTAAATCTGCTAAAAATTTCAGATGTTTGTTTTGGCGATCCATTTCTTCTTTATCTGTCAATCTGACATAATTTGTATTGCTAACTAATTCTCCAAAATAAAAAGTATCGAATTCCACAGGTAAAATATTCGAAGACAAATTAATAGTACTACCTTACTGTTCGGTAACTATCTTATGGGGGAAGAATGGTATTACAAATTATGATAATCGTACACAGAAGACATTCCATTACGAATGAACCTTACAAGCATCTTTCCAAAGAAGGGATAACTCTGGCCAAGAATGTTGGACGATTCATGGGAAAATTCGACTACGTACTAACAAGTACTGCAACTAGAGCAGTAGAAACCGCTGTCGCAATGGGATATGCAATTGATGAAGATATTGATTTTTCTTCAACGGTCAGCGGTGATGCTGCAGATCATCGGGAAATACCAGAAGGAACACCTTTCACCGAATACAGTAAGCGAATAGGTGAGAACACAAGTTCGGCTGCATGGGGACAAAATGTCAAAAATCTGATTCTTACAAAATTAAGTAGACTTGCTTCAGACTCCAGAGTCCTGATTGTAAGCCATGCCGGTATAATTGAAATTAGTACCGCAACATTTTTTGAAGGGGAGGATCTAATGCATTTGGGAAATGGAGTTAAAAGATGTGAAGGTGTTCATATGACTTACGAAAACGGAAAATTTAGCAATAGTGAAATTTTGCGAGTTTAGCAGACATTTTCTGCAAGATTAATTCACACCTCGGAATCTGTTTTCCTTTCTCCTTGGCAGTTTAACTCGAGCAACTAGTATCAAAGAACCGATTAAAGCCATCCAGGAAAAATCGACGTCGCTTTCATCTGTATTAACAATGTCCGGGTCACTAGTCGAACTTGTCTGATCATTAGTATTCGAAAACGCGCTTGATTGTGATGATGAACTAGTTTTAGTTTCGTCGGATGCAACTGATTGCAAGGTCCATATGGTCTCATCTCCTTCATAACTGAAAAACCAATATTCCATTAGACCCGTCGTTATTTGCCATCGAGCTTCAAGCTCTAGTGATGAAAGTGATAACTTTATGACATAATCTTGGCCTTCGATGATTCCCGTTAGAGCAAAAACACCGATTTGGTAAACAGGAAATCCTGTTTCTTCGGAGTGAACAAAAAGATCTTTTGTGGATCCGTCGTCAAATTCTACTTCTGTCGGTAGTATTAGCGTATGAAAGATTGATAACGTAAATTCTCCACCAAACAGTTCCGTAAAGTTTGCGATTGGATCTCGCAGCTCGTCATCAATATAGAAATTGAAGGGAAGAGTGATATTGACTTCTTCAACTGACCTGCCGCCTAAATCAGATAATAATTCTATTTTTGCTGTCGACCCGTCAAGAACTCCAAATGGATCATCTTCAGTGATTTCAGTTACTGGAAAACCATTTCGCAAGTATCCTATAGCCCAAACGTAGTTTCCAGCAACTAGTTCATCATCATAATTTTGCCGAATCACTTCTGATTTGGCTGAGACAGTTATCGAAAACGATGTGATTAAGATCATTACAACAAAGAGTTTGATCTTCACAATAATATTCTGGTTTTGACGCTGATAAATGCTATTAGATTAGCCAATTATGTTTGCACCAAATTAATTAATAGTCTCAAAAACTATGGTGTGAATTAGCGTCTGATGCGAGTAAGCCAGACAAGTATAATAATCATGGGAAAATTGGTTTCACCAGACCCCAGTTTCATCATTGCTGATTGAGATTTCAATGCTGGATAAACGATCGACCTGCGTTGAACTAGTAATTGATGCCAGTTTTTGATCTTCAAATGACCCCATTTTTCACTAACAGAATTTTTCTCTGAACGTTATACTCAACCTTCGATTTTAATTTTTTGAATTTTTGAAAGTGGGTGATTCGAGGTGCAAAAAATAGGTCGAATGGAGAGGTCACCAACAGATCGATCGTGCGACCTTCGGTTCAAATCCGATCAAGTCTGTCATTTACAACCTATTAGAACAGTCTGGTAACTTCGCTCGGCTTTCAATTGAGAAATCTCGGGTTCAGATCTCGATTAGGTGATCATCAACCCTATGGAGTAAAAGGAAAACTCATCACCCTTTGAAACTGGAGTTGAGGGCTCAAATCCCCCAAAAGGTATCGTTCCTGCGGGAATAAGTCGGGTCGAATCCGACCACCCTGATCATTTTTTCAAACTGAGCACCAGTCATAAAATTTTACGATAACTGATAATTTACTAATTAACGATAATCTTCCGGACCTGAAATCACACTAAATCGTTGTTCTGCAATTTGGACTGCTTGTTTTGTGATCAACGGGGTGACTGTGATATCAGCAAAAATCCGCTCCGGGTATTCATTAATTGAGAATTTTGATATGGCTAAGATAATCGCGTGAAATGCAATTCCTTTATCTGTCAAATGATATTCAATGTGAATAGGAGTTTCATTGAGAACAACTCGTTCAATCATACCATCAATTTGCAATTCTTTTAGTCGTTGAGATAGTACTCTTGTAGACATCTTCGGACTTAAAGTCAAAAAGTCGCTAAACTTTGTCACACCCCGAAACATGTCGCGCAAAATGTGAATGGTCCATTTTTTTCCTAAAACCTTCATAGCTACTTCTACAGGACAATGTTTGATATTTTCTCGGATACTCATCTTTCTAGGTTGTTACTTTTTGCAAGTCACTTGCGTTAAGTAATAAATCTTGTCACGCTTGTTCGGATTTTACTTCTTCGACAACATCATACGTGGTACCAATTGCCAGTAGGAAAACTGCAGCAAATGTTACCATGAATTCATCTGAGCCACTGTCAAGCATTACTTGTTCAAGATATATTAATAAAATTGCTCCAAGGGTAAGAAAGATACCCATTACTGTTCTTTTTCCTGAGTAGATATAACCTGCTCCAAGAAGAAAGAAGTTCAAAACTC
>JACZSS010000163.1 GCA_022574115.1 Candidatus Heimdallarchaeota archaeon
TCAAATTGTAAGAAGAATCACCTTTTGCTTGTGGTGGAGGTTGAGATAGCAAAAGACGGTTAAAGAATTCTTTGTGTGCGGAAAGTATCTTAAAGCCATCATTCGGGTGATACGTTCGAGGACTCTTGATTTCCTCCAGAAACACATCTAAGGCGGCCTTATTGGGGTGAAAAATATTTCTCGAGATCACACCTCTAAGAAGTGCTTGCACAGTCTCTGCTTCTTCGATTAAAGAAAATGGAATGATACTGATTAATTCATTCATAGTAGCTTTAATTGAACTCGTAAAAATAGGAGGGGCGTCAAGCATTTTAGATAAGAGTTCATTGGGTATAATGATCATATTGATTTCACGGTGATTTGTTATGTGTGATCCTTGATCCAGCGAGAATTCCGTAAAGAAGATTCCTGGACCGGTTAAGACCGCAAAATCATTCCCAAATTTATCTTTGACTTCAATAATATCATGAGACAGCATAACGATTGTGTCTTTTTTGACTTCTAGAACGGGGCGGTTGAGATAGAAGCCTTTGGTTTTGTAACCCAAAACATTACCCCATGATGGAATGATCAGAATCGAATTGAGCTCTTTGTTCTTAATTTCTTCTAATCTCGCGTCTCTTAGTGATTTTGTGATATTTATTATTTCTGCATCAATATTAATAACGTATTTTTCCTTGGCATTATCGGAGACAAATCCTTTTTTAGGAAAATCATGCTCTGACATGAATCGGAAAAGTTCACGAAGTTTGATATTTCCCATTTCCAATTCATCAAAATTGGATGATGTGCTATAATAATTCTTCAACACAATCAAATATTCAATGGTAACTTCAGCTTCTTTGTATTCCTCTGAATGCTCAATATCAAGCTTCTTCATAAGATACCATCAAGTAATACTACAATTATCGATTACCAGTTTTCTGCTTAAAGTCTAGTGATTTGACAGACGTATCTTGTATCTTTTAGATCCGCTAGTAAGGACTTAGACCAACATTTTTCCCTATATTTTTGGAAAATTAAAGTACGACAATCAATCGCCTTTTTATCAACTGTCACTACTTTATTGTTTATGGGACAAGAACAGGTAAAACAGAAAACAAAGAAATCTTTTGCACAGAAAATCGGGGCAAAATTTGGGAAAGGACCCACCTCCGATGAACTCGTTAAGGAGACTTTGGAGGATCTTACCGATATTGTAGGGTCCATGAAAGACGTGTTCAATGATTTTGAGGAAGGTTACGAAGAACAATTGCTAGAAGATCTAAGTAGCTGGGAAAAACTTCAGTCAAAATTACCAAAATTTCTCCAACCTGAGAAAACCAAAATTGAACAGAGGAGAATGGGGAAAATCAAGCGAAATCGGGATAATTTAGCAGAATTGGAAGACAATTTAAGAAAATTAGATATTGTGTTATCCTCAGGAAAATCAAGTTTTGAGGCGATGGGACAAGCATATATCAATACTGTGGTCCCTGGCGAGAAGAGCGGTGAAGCTATGAAAGAACTGGAGGCCAAAGTGAATGCTATGCAAAACAACATGTCTGAATCCATGAGTGACCTTGCAGCTCAGATTAGCTTAATTAAATCTGCTCTTGACAATATGGCAGGCCAATTAGACGAACAAGGCGTAGTTATTGGTAACATTGATAGCAAGATCGATAAAATTGATACTAAATTGGATAAAGCTCATGATATGTTGAAGAAAATCTCCAAACAATTGACAGGAAACAGAGTCCTGATACTTGTTATCGCCGGTAGTGCCACTGCAGTTGTATTGAATAGCTTTCTAGCCTAAATTATTTAACAAAAATTCCTTGTTTAACAATATTAGTAATATTCTCTCTATTTTGGAGAATCTTAATATCATTAAGAGGATTTGAATTTAGGACCAGTAAATCAGCATCGAAGTCTTTTTCCAAAACACCTGTGTAGACACCTTTTTTGCCAATAGTCATCGCACTGTGTTTCGTAGCAGCCACAATCGCTTCGGAAGGAGACATCCCCATGTCCACTAAATATTCGAGTTCCAGCGCGTTATCTCCATACCTAAAAATGCCATCTGGGCCAGTCGTAAACATGTCAGTGCCCATCGCAATAGTCACTCCTTTTTTAATTGCTATTTTTACCGCTTCCCGATGTTGATCATACAAACCTCGTAGTTTGTCCATAGCATATGTTGGGACCCCCATTTTTTCGGCACCGACGAATAATTTCTCAATTGCATATCGAGTGGCGACTAAGATTGTACCATTTTCCACCATCGAGTCCGCCAGTTCTGCATTAAGATACGATCCGTGCTCTATTGTGGTTACTCCTGCTTTGATGGCTGCTTCTATACCAGGAGCGCCGTGACAATGTGCCGCTACGGCGACTTGAGCCCTTGACGCCTCCTCAACTATCGCTTTTTGTTCTTCGTCGGAGAATTGCTGATGTATCGGATGATCGATTTCACTGAGTACCCCACCAGACGCACAATATTTAATGACCTCTGCACCAGATCGTAATTGCTTACGAACCCCTCGATAGCATTCAGGAACGCCATCGACTAACTCACCTAATTGATTGCCAGACACATGATTCAAAACATCTAATGCATCTAAATTGAGATTATGAATGTCGGCATGCCCTCCAGTTATGGATAAAATCTTTCCTGCACCGTAAATTCGTGGTCCAAGAATTATTCCATCACTAATAGCCCGATTGAGATAAATTCCCATGCCACCAACTTCTCGAGTTGAAGTAAATCCGGAAAGCAGCATTTCTTTTACATCCCAAGTCGTCCGTATTACTGCTTCCAAGGGATTAACGAACACAGTTGATTCCAAAGATGGTGATTTAATGCCAGTAAAGTGGGTATGACAATCCCACATACCTGGCATAACTGTTACCGCAGTCTTGACATTGTCTGCATTTGGAGCATGTTCAGATTCACCGGCATAAGTTACCTTAGTTCCTTCAAACACGACGGCTCCATTCTTAATAACCTCACCAGATCCAATAATTAAGTACTCTGCGTTGATTTTATTACTCATTGTCAACAGAAATCAATCGTTGTTTTATTTTCTCCCGTTTCTCAAGGACACTTTGCTCACAAAGGAAGTTTGAATTTTGGATTTATTTCGCAACCCAAAAAATGAATAATAGTAAAAGATTGATGAGCTTATGTTGCAGGTTGAATTCAGGCTTGAAGATCATCTCAAAAATATCGCTGAAAATGCGGATCCGCTAATATATTATGACACAATTTTCGAAAATACGAATTTGAGAGTTGGGGTCCTACGATTATCAGAAAACGAAAAAGATACTCAATCCCCTCATACAGAAGATGAGATCTATTATTGTGTCAAAGGTGATGGTTTTCTAAATATTGAGGGTAAAAATTATCTTGTCAAACCGGGTAAGATATTTTTTGTTGGTAAAGGAGAGTTACATCAGTTTCATGGCTTCTCCCAAGAAATTGTCATCTTGTATTTCTTTTCATAATAATGGTCGAGAGGATTGCTATCAATCAAATATTACTTCAGCAACTTTACTCAAAATCGAATCAGCAGCTTTGGGATATTCGAAATCAATTCGGTGGATGGTCGCTTCTACTATATTCTCTAGTTGATCATTTATGTCTGCTTCTAGGCCAAAAATATTTCCAACCTTGTCAAAATTTGTCCCGATGAGATAGTAGTACTGATTATTTTGAGCTAATGCACTTATCTTGACTATTTTTGATAAATCCAAAAAAGTGTCAGGTACAATGTAGTCATAAAATAAAATGAATGCAGATGAACCGTTGAAACCAGTATCACTCATCACTTGGAAATTTTCCTTAGACTCACCAAACATCACCGTTAAGCCAACACTTTAGTTTTAACAATGTAAATTCTCGTCTCTCGATTGGAATCAACAGGGTATAGCTTTTCCTCAAAATCATCAGCCAGATTAAATAGTTTCCCGAGCTGGTCAAAATCATAAAATGGTGAAAATCCGAGAATTATCTTAAACACCAATCCAGTATCTCCTATTGATGTGTCCTTCACAACATCAGGGGAATCGGATTTTATGTAGTCTAAATAGTCACTAAATATATTCCATTTAAGGACTATTCACTAATTTAAAATCAAAATTTAAATTTCACTGATCAAAAATGTCTCTTCAAAATTTCTATTTGGCACTTACAAAATCTAACGTAGGAATGACAGGTTCAGAATTATCAATTTTTGCCAACGATTGGTTTCTAGAAAACAATAGAACTAGGCCTGTCGCAATGAGTATAATAGTCGCGGCTAATCGAAAGACTAAGAGTAAGCTATCACCAAGCTCCCTACCAGTTCTCTCTAAGTAATACCAAGTTAGGCCTAGGCTTATGGATGAAATAGTTCGGCCAAGTGAAACATAAACGCCCAGCGTCCCCATGGCGACCCCTCTCTGTCTTTCTGAAGAATTATACGCTGTGGCACCGTTGATTGCTAGGTAGCTCATCATTGTAATTGATCTTAGAACCGCATATATGATAATAATTTGAATCATCGTTGTAAAGTATGATAACGCTACAAGAAGTACTGTACTGGCCAATAAAGAAAAAGCTACAGGTATTTTAAATCCAAACCGGTCTGAAATGGAGCCCAAATATGGTTTAAACACAAAGAGTATTAGTGTACCAATAGCGATAATTCTGGCAACTTCCGCGAATGGATATCCAGCTGCGAGCACGATGTACAAACCAAAAAAACTTACTAAAAAGAATTCACCAAAAGCAATGATTAGTTGTAAAGCGTAGATTACTCGGAGACGAGGCATTTTCGACATTCGCTTAAAAGATTGAAGCGATCCTCGAAAGGAATTGACCAGGTACGATAATTTCGATGCTGGAATTACTTTGAATTCTGATTTGAGAGTTTCTGGAAGTAGCAAAGCAATGATTATGACTCCAAACAAACCTACGACAAAACTAAGTGAAAACACCCCTGCTAAACTCAGAATACCACGATTCAGTAACAGATTAATAATAAAGGCACCAACAATAGTTGAAATATCGCTTCCCTGAAATACAATACCATTGATTTTCCCATAATCCCCATCAGCAATATCTGCTATATACGCAAAAAGCGATGGATAATAGAAACTCATCCCAACACCGAATAATAATGTAGCAAAAGCGACCGTCGACCAAGATGTTGCAATGTACATATAAACGAATGATATCGCGTAAAACATCATTCCAGTAAGTATCAATGGTTTTCTACCTGTTACTTGGCTGAATTCACCAATCGGGATTCGAAATAAAATCTGTATAATATTTCTCAAACCAAATACCAAACCAATGATTAATACACTAGCTCCCAAAATCGTAAGATGAATTCCCAAATAAGCGATAAAAATAATTTGAGCGTATGTAGCAAATATTGAGGCTATCGTTGCTCCAAAAACGTCACGTCTAAGTAGGAGCATAAGTCAAAATTTACTGAATTAAATTAATACTTATCCAAAGTAACCCTTACTTGAAACGAGAAAATAATTCTTTTACAACTTCCGTACCTAACGCTGCGCTGTAGGATCCCACGAACAGTGATAATTTTCGTTTAGCGAATTAAGAATGTCTATATCCTGTTTTTTAAGCTCAAAACCAAAGACATCACTGTTCTCCTGAATCCGTTCTCTTGAACCAGATTTGGGAATGACACTAGTTTCATTTTCAAGACCCCAACGAATTAAGATTTGGGCAGGGGTTTTGTCATATCCTTTGGCTATTTCAACAATTATCGGATCGTTAATTCGTTGTCCTTTCACGAGCGGAGAATAAGCCTGGAATACAATATCATGAATTTTGCATTTAGCCAAAAGCTCGAACTGATTTAACCAAGGGTGGCATTCGACTTGATTCAGAACAGGTGAAATTTCTGAATTGTGCAATAACTCATCTAGATGACTTTGCATGTAATTACTTACTCCAATGGATTTGATGATGCCTTCCTTTTGAAGATCTTCTAACGCTTTCCAAGATTCAAGCCGCTTTTTTTCCACTGGCCAGTGGAGTAAAAAAAGATCAAAATATTCCATATCCAATCGTTCAACGCTCTTTCTCACTGTTTTGATAGTTGCCTGATATCCATAATTGGACGTCCACACCTTTGAGGTTAGGAAAACATCATCTCGAGAGACATTTAAAGATTTCAAAGCTAATCCTAATTCTGATTCGTTACCATAGAATTGAGCAGTGTCGAATAATCTATAGTTGGATTGATAAGCCCACTTTACGACGTTTTCGACTTTTTCGCTGTCTCCAACAGCATAGAGTCCTAACCCAAAAATCGGCATTGTATACCCATCATTGAATTCAAAACTACTCTCTATGTCCATCATCGGAACTTGGACCTATCTTTTTATTAAAATTTCATACTGGGATTAAAGAAATTCATCTTTTACTTTCTCAGAATATTCTGACCGAACAGGCCGAATTCGATTCATTATCAGGTTTTGACTTAGATTTAACAAATAGTTGAAATAAAGAATTGTGATTAG
>JACZSS010000164.1 GCA_022574115.1 Candidatus Heimdallarchaeota archaeon
CCGTGCCGCCTCCCTTCGGCGCGTCTTTTCGCGTCTTTTTGCCATCGGGGCGGGGTTCAGGCGACACAGCTTAACTAATTGAAATTGAAGAATTTATACAAGAATCCGTGAAACGATATACCCGAGAAATAAAAGCAAAAGATGCATCTATCAAATGGAAAACTGATATGCCACAACTTTATGGGGATCAATTACATTTTGAAGCTCTGTTTCAGAATTTAATCTCTAATGCCCTCAAATATGCCTTTGCGACACCTGTCAAGATCATTATCCAGGTAATCGAGAAAAATGAGTTTTGGAAATTCAGCATTAGGGATAATGGAATTGGAATTGACGCTAAATACCCTTTGCAAATATTTGACGTTTTAAGAGGCTGCCCCCGCAGAATGAATTTTATGGCCGGGGGATTGAATTAGCTATATGTAAAAAAATTGTTGAAGGTACGGAGGGAAAATCTGGGTCGAATCTGAATTTGGTGAAGGGGCAACGTTTCATTTTACGATTATGAAATGGATCAAGCAGAACATGGATTGATCCAATTGCTGACCTCTTGGCGGTCAGATCATGATTTGTTGACCCGCGCTGGAATCCGTACTTCACCTAGGGTTTATATATCAATTCCACACGTTCTTGTGTTATGAGGAAATATTGCTCAATCGAGGTACCTATTCTTACTTCTCACGTTAAGATCGATCTAATAAATTTGCATAACTCTTTTAAAATAGATTAATGATGCATCTTGATACATCTAAGCAATCACTACTCCATGAAAGAGTAGCAATATTTAAATAATTTCACTACTACCAAGAAAGTAGTAAATGAGTATTCAAGAATATATTGTTGAAACCAAAAATTTGGTGAAACATTACAACAAAGGTGAGGTTAAAGCAGTAAACGGCTTGGATCTTAAAGTCAAGAGAGGAGAGATTTATGCTTTTATTGGTGCAAATGGAGCAGGTAAAACAACAGCTCTGGACATGATCTCCGGTGTTTTGTATCCTACATCAGGTACAATTATTGTAGATGGATTAGAGATTCCTAGAGAACGTAAGAGGATGGCTCACATGATAGGAGTTGCACCGCAGGACGTTAGTGTGTATTCTGATCTAACCGTGAAAGAAAACATCATGTTCTTTGCCGACCTTTATCGGTTGGAAAAGGCACAATCTAACTCACGCATGAAAGAGCTCCTAGGAGTCCTCAAACTTGAGGAAAAAGAAAATGAGCTGGTACGCAATCTGTCAGGTGGCATGAAAAGAAGAGTTTCAATTGCATGCGCTTTAATTCACGATCCAAAACTGCTACTTTTTGATGAGGCAACGGTCGGAGTCGACCCAGTGCTTAGACAATGGTTCTGGAAATATTTCAAAGAGTTAAGCAAGAAGGGTACGACACTAATTATCACATCACATGTGATGGATGAGGCTGAAAAAGCAGATAGGATTGGACTTATTCGCGCGGGAGTATTGATCGAAGAAGGAACACCAGCTGAATTGAAAGAAAAATATAGGGTACAAACTATTGAGGAAGTTTTTCTTAAATTGGCAGGAGATGAATTTATCAATGAGTGATATAGATTTTACAAATTTTTCCAGCTCGAGAATGCTAACTGTTTCAAAGCGTGTGTTGCGACAGATAACGAGAGATCGACGCACATTTGGAATGATAATATTCATGCCTTTACTTATCATGCTAGTATTCGGGATTGCATTATCAGGTGAAATTAAAAACATTGCAATTGTAGTGGAAAATCAGGACACCGACACCTCTGAGGCGGCCGGAATCGTAATAAAAAACGCGCTGGATAGCGATACTCGAGTAAGTTTGAAAGAAGGTACCTACTCATCCGCAATCAACGAAATAGAAGATGGAAAATTATCCGCCGCAATTCTTATTCCTGCAGATTTTACCACCAATCTTCAACAAAAAGCAGCCGGAGGTCCCGATGTCACCCTAGAAATTAGGATTTATATCGATGGAACAGATCCACTGATTCGCGCCAACATAATGGCTGCTCTGCAAGATGCGCTTAGCGACGCGTTGGGCGATCAAGGAGTTCAATTTGACGAGACTTTGGCGCATGATGGTGCGGAGCAGTCGGGACTAGATGTTGCGATCCCAGCAGTCATGGGATTTGTTTTAACCTTCTTAGTATTACTTCTCTCGTCTCTTACTATGGTCAGAGAAAGGATTGGAGGAACTCAATATCGGCTCTATACGACACCTCTCAACAAAATGGAATTGTTAAGCGGTTATGTTTTGGCATTAACTTTTTTTGGATTTATTGAGGTTGTATCTATCCTAACAATAAGTGTGTTCCTTTTTGGCGCTACGGTGGCTGGAAATTTTACCTTACTTATGCTGGCGGCCTTTATGTATGCTATTGTCCATGTGTTGTTGGCAGTATTTCTATCAAATTTTGCTGAAAATGAACTGCAAGCAATGCAGATGGTTCCAATAATTGCTTTACCGTCAATGGCTTTAAGCGGAATGTTGGTGCCGGTTGATAGTCTTCCGGTTGTGGCTCAAAATATTTCCAACTTCGTCCCACTAACCTATGGTATCCGTCTTTTTGAGGGGATTATGTTGAAAGGATTTGATTTGGGTAACCTCTGGTTAGATTTTCTAAAGCTTGGAGTGTTTTTACTCGTCTTTTTTGTGTTGTCAGTGCTGACTGTCAAAGACCACAATGAGAGTTAAGAGGACTAACTATGAGTTCTGGCACTAATGAGAAACTAATTCAAGCACTGATTTCATTGGGCTTACCCAGGTGGGAGGCCCAAACCTACGTGGCATTGTATCAGCATGGATTATCAGAGGCAACCCCTCTTGCTCGTAAGGCCAATATACCGCAACCCAAAATATACACACATCTTGGAAGTCTAGAAACTAAAGGTTTCATCACGAAAACCGAAATTGTTGGCAAGCCCCATCAATATATTGCCATGAATCATGAAGTCGTCCTGTCAGAGTTGCGAAAAAATTTAATGAATCAATTAACTTTGTCGGCTCAATTCTTTGAAGAGCTTGAGATTGAATCTAGTGAATTAAATGCAGAAAACTACTTTAATTTTGCTCAGGGGATTAATCCTGTAAGAATAGCAATACGGGACATAATTTCAGAAGCTAAAAATAATATCTATATTTTACCAAATGAAAATTTCTCGATATATTCAGACGCATTCGATCGAGCAGTAAGTGATCACCCAGACGACCTTGAAGTTGTTTTCATTAACGAACGATTAATGAAATTCACTCATATCTTCTCTCGATTAACTGCAGAGATTAATCCAGACTCTATGAAGCGAATTACTAAAGGTAGACCGCTACTAATCATCAAAGATGTTGATGTTGTAAATAAACAAGCGAGTTCGGTCAGTATTATAACTCCTCAGGTTGATAATTTTGATCCAGTCATGTTTCAGATCAGACACCCAATGATTGTCAATTTTCAGGTTGGATTGCTATTGGGATTATTAGAGATAATGGAAACAATTGTTCCTAGACTATTTATGAGTTAGTTGATGGTTAAGAGTATTAGTTATAGGTATATAGGCGGAGTCGTTATGAACGGGGTCTTAAAACCTTAGTTTATTTCATTTTATATCCTGACGGACTCGCTAACATTTACGCTTGTAACTACTGTTCAATTCATTGTATATTTCATCCAGTTTATTGAATTCTATCTTTCATTTTTAGCACAGTCTCAAAATATTTTTAACAATCCCTACAAATTGAATAATATGGCAGTACGAGTATATTTAGCGACCCGAAAAGGTGCATTTATTCTGGAGGGAGATTCTGATCGAAAAAAATGGAATCTTCTCGAGCCAATTTATTTTGGTAACATCATCTATCATTTTGTTCCAGATCCTAGGAATCCCTCTAACCTCATGATTGCAGCTAAAACGGGTCATTTGGGACCAACTATTTTCAGATCTACTGATTTGGGTAATACTTGGAAAGAAGCTACAACACCCCCACGATTTCCCAAAGAATATGGAAAAACAGTTGATTTTGTATTTTGGTTGACTCCTGGCCATTCATCCGAACCGGATGTTTGGTATGCAGGAGTAACACCACAAGGTCTTTTCAGAACAGAGGATGGAGGTGATAATTGGCAAATTATGGAGGGTCATCACAATAATCCCCTAATCAACAAAATTCGCGAATCATCAGAAGGTACACCAATAGGTCCCTTACTTCATTCGATAAACATTGATAAAAATGACAAAAATCATATCATCTTAGCCCACAGCACCGGGGGATTGTTAGAGACTTTTGATGGTGGGACTGATTGGAAGCCACTTAATGAAGATGTCCTCGCTAATTTCTTGCCGGATGAATATCCTGAGTGGGGACAGTGTATACACAATGCCCAAATCCATCCTGCTGATTCTAATCTTATCTATCAACAGAATCATTGTGGAGTTTACAAATTAGATCGTCGATCAGATCAAGGCAACAGAAAATGGGAACGAATCGGGAACAACATCAAAGGAGATCTTGATATAGAATATGACATAGGGTTTCCATTGATCCTTCATCCATCAGATGTGAATAAATTATGGGTAGTTACTATGGATTCTTCCGAAGTGTGGCCGAGAACTTCAATAGATGGTAAACCAGCAGTATACCATTCTAAGGATGGAGGAAGCAATTGGACGCGACAATCGAATGGGTTTCCAAAGGAAAATGCATATTTTACGGTATTACGCCAAGCAACTTCTCAAGATGGCCAAGATCCACTGGGTCTTTACATGGGCAATAAAGCCGGAGAGTTATGGGCCAGTTTTGACGAGGGCAACAATTGGGATTGTATTGCGAGAAACTTGCCTGCGATCTATTCAGTTGAAGTTTTGAGTGATTAGAGTGCAGGTACGGATCCCTTCCATGTTACGTTCCTATACGAAGCAACAAAAGTATGTTGAAGGTTCAGGTTCAACCGTTGAGGAAGTTTTAGACGATTTAAATACACAATTTCCAGGTATCAAATTCAGGTTTATTGATGAATTGGGCCGAATCCGAACCCACATGAAATTATTTGTCAACCGGGAACAAGTAGATGATTTGACTACCAAGCTTACCGATCAAGATGAGTTATTTATTACTCAAGCTTTGAGTGGGGGCAGCTAATGCTTAGAATAACAAGCTCATCAGCCGGTCAAGATATTTCCAAGAGATCTGCTTTGGTAATTATTCCCTCAATAGTACCAGCATGATTAATTAGGACCGCATTGAATTTTTTTAATAAAGGTGATATGTCTTTTATTTTAGCAGACTTTGGTACCATTGGTAATGGTTCAATCATGATTTCTTCGACCAAAGTATCTCGGTCTCGATTTATAAAATCAAGTGCAAGGGCGTCATTCATAGTTCCAACGACGATTTTATTTCGTAACACTGGAATCTGTGATATTGAATTTTTTCGCATTATCGAAAATACGTCCTGGGCTTTGTCTGACGGCTTGACTAACATAAGATTTCTTTCCATAATTTTCTCTAGCTCTGGATCATATCTGTTGTCATGTTCGAGTAAAAGTTCAAACATACGAGTTGCTACGTTGTAATTTGGTACTTGTTTACCGTTTTCGTATTTGGGAATGGCAGATTGCGATATCCCTATTCGATCAGCTAGTTCTTGTTGAGATAATCCGGCTCGTTCACGAATTTTACGAATGTCAGCTAATTTTGGAAACATTGATATTCCAAAATTATTCCAATTGTACTAATATTTATGGATTGAGGATCAGTTATTGGACTTTAAATTCATCTTTTTTAAAAAATTATTCTATAAGTAATGGAAATAGAGGAATTTTGGTAGGTGGATTGATAATTCTGTCACTAGAATTGTCTTTAGATTTGTCTTTCTGAAATTGTGTTATCACTATAAGAATACATAATCATCAATTTCGAAAACTTCAATAAGATCGAGCAAATCGAAATTCGGTACTCCAAAAACATAGTAATTAAGGCGAAGATGCTCAACTTACTTGGAAAGTTCTATGTCAAAAATAACAAGAAAATGCCTTATTTCCGCATCCTTTATAGAGTAGAAGAAAGAATATTGACGAGAGAAGCAATAAAATGGGAGCAAGAATAACCGTGGAATGGTTTTTTGATAAGGGTGATGAAGAGATTAAGGATTTGGGTATGGAATTCGAGCAAATTATCGATTTACCCTTTAAAGTCACAGCAAAATAAAAAAGGCCCATTGCAGGCCTTTTTTATGTATACCAATTAATTGAATTACATCATTCCCGGCATTCCACCACCACCCATAGGAGGCATAGCAGCGGGAGGGTTTTCTTCCGGTGCATCTGCAACTACAGCTTCGGTAGTTAACAGCAATCCGGCAATTGAAGCAGCATTTTCCAATGCACTTCGTACCACTAAGGTTGGATCGATGATTCCCGCATTGATCATATCCACATACTCTTCTGTGGCAGCATCAAAACCTTCATTAACGCCTGATTTCTTCACCTTATCACCAATCAATGCCCCTTCTAAT
>JACZSS010000165.1 GCA_022574115.1 Candidatus Heimdallarchaeota archaeon
GGACAGCAGCAAAAATCTTCGAAGCAGATTTTGAGGAAAGAGAAAAGTATTTCATTAATTTTCCGTTCCCCTATGTTAATGGATCACCGCATTTAGGTCATGGGTATTCGTTGATGAAAGCCGAAATTATGGCTAGATACCAAAGAATGTTAGGAAAAAATGTTCTCTTTCCATTCGGGTTCCATGCGACTGGAGAACCAATTGCTGGTATGGCAAAACGTCTGAAAGCAGGGGATGAGAACCAGATTAAAGCTATGGCCCTGTTTGGTATACCCGAATCAGAAATAGCGAAATTTTATAAACCCAAGCACATCGTGGAGTACTTTATTGAGAAATGGATACACGCAATCAAGGTACTAGGCATTGGAATCGATTGGAGACGAAAATTTGTGACTACCACTTTAACCCCGACATTTTCTAAATTTGTTGAGTGGCAATACCGTCGCCTGAAACGTGATGGGCACGTAATCCAAGGCTCACATCCAGTAATTTGGTGTCCAACCGATTTAAATCCAACTGGTGATCACGACCGACTAGAAGGCGAAGGTGTCAGAATTGTCGATTTTGCGCTAATGAAATTTCGATCAGAAAAATTTGATGCTTTCTTTCTACCTGCAACGTTACGACCTGAGACCGTGTTCGGGGTAACTAACATGTTTATTAATCCCGATGCATTATATGTCAAAATGACGATTGGACCGGAAAATTATGTTGTCGCACAGGAAAATGTGATAAAATTCAGGGACCAACAATTCGAGATTTCAAACGTTCAACCGTTAGATATCAATGAAATTATAGGATCTTACCTGACCAATCCTGCCACAGGGAATGATGTCATAATATTACCAGGTGAATTTATCGATGCTGGAGGTGCAACTGGTGTCGTGATGTCAGTACCTGCGCACGCTCCAGTCGATTGGGTGGTTTTGATAGAACTACAAAAAAAAGGAAATGAACTAAACAGGTGGAATATAACTGATGCAGAGATTAAGGCAATTCAACCAATTTGTTTAATTAAGGTAGAGAACTACGGAGAATTTCCAGCGGGTGAAGCTGTCGATGAATTTGATATCAATTCAATGGATGATCCAAAGCTAAAACAGGCAACTCGTTTAATTTACCGAAAAGAGCATAACACGGGCATCTTGACTGATATTACAGGCAAGTATAGCGGTAAACTAGTTTCCGAAATCAAGGATATCCTGCTTAAGGACTTTGAAGATGATGGAAAGGCATTTCTTTTGAAGGACCCAGCAGACTTGGTAATTTGTAGGTGTGGAACCAGGAATCATGTCAAATATTTAGAAAATCAATGGTTCTTAGAATTTAGTAATCCTGAATGGAAACAAAGCGTACATGAAATGATCAATAATATGGCGATTTTTCCTGAAGAGGCAAGATTGGCATTTCACAAAACTGTAGATTGGCTAGAAAACAAAGCCTGTGCTAGACGAAGTGGAATGGGGACCCCTATGCCATGGGACCCAGACTGGATTATTGAAACCTTATCCGATTCTGTGATCTATATGGCCTACTACATCATTTCAAAGTATGTCAATTCAGGCCAATTCAAGTTAAAATATGCAGTAGACGAGATATTTGACTACATTGTCTTAGGAGAAGGCGATCCTGTTTCGATCACAGCGACTTTACCGATACCCAAAAAATTGTTATGCGAGATCCGCAAGGAAATGGATTATTTCTATGGTTTCGATTTGAGATCCTCTGGTAAGGATTTACTGACAAACCATCTGACCTACATGTTAATGCATCACAATGTATTTTTCGAGAAAAAATATTGGCCAAAAGCCATTGCGGTTAATGGATATGTCTCAATCATTAAACCTGGATCGCTACAAGCCGTCAAGATGTCAAAGAGTAAGGCAAACTTCACCACAATTGAGGATGCAGTGGAAATATACGGTGTAGATGCAACTAGAATCGGCTTTGCGATCGCTGGTGAACAAATGAAGGATGCGCAGTTTCAAATATCCGAGGCGGAAAGTTATGTTCGATGGTTGCAAAATCTGTATAGTATGGCATTCGAATCAATTGATGATCAAACAGAATTGCAGATCGATCAATGGTTGATGTCCAGAATCCAGAATCAGATCAACAAAGCAAATCATCATCTGAGCATCATGGAGACTAGATCGGCATTTCAAGCGATTCATCATGAAATTCTGCAGGATGTTAAATGGTACATCCGTCGACGAGAAACAAAAGGCCCTGCTTATAAATATGCAATTGAAACCATTGTTAAGCTGATTTGTCCTTATGCTCCTCATTTTGCAGAAGAGGTTTGGGAGCAAATGGGAAATGACGAATTCATAATAAGTACGACTTATCCGGAAGCTGATGAGTCTAAAATCAATATGGTTGCAGAATATGGTGAAAAATACATCTTATCTCTGTTGGATGATATTCAAGGGTTAATTCGTTTCTTAACTGATAAAGGAAATCCTAATCCCACCAAAATTGAAATTTTCATCTCACCAGAGTGGAAATATGAGGTTTATCAACATGCATATAGTAATGGATTGAAAAATCTGATTAAACGAGTGATGCAAATCCCTGAGATGCGAAAATTGGGGAAACCAGTACTTGTCTACAGTAAATCATTAGTCAAAGCTGGTGGACCACCAGAAATTCCATGGTCATATCAGAATGAAATGACAAGCATCGATGAATCAGTCGAATTTTTAGGCAGGCAAACAAAAGCCGAGATTGAAGTGATTGCTGCTGAAAATTCAAATCATCCAAAGGCCAAAGGAGCAGTACCTAGAAGACCTGGTATCAACTTTGTCTTTAATTAAAAAACAAAACTGCTGAGTAACCACAAATATCCTGACGTCAGAATTAACCTGACAAAGGTAGCTATGCCCTGAGTCTTGATGAATTCACCCCATCCAATCTTAACACCAGTTTTTCGGTAAAGAAGTGATAAACCTACGACTGCTGATGGTGCACCAATTGGAGTTAAGCCACCACCAAAGTTAGCTGAAAAAATTGTAGCCCACGCAAATAGCTCGGGAGAATAACCACCTGATAGACTGACCTCTAATAGTATCGGACCGAAAGCTGCAGCTACCACAATATTATCAACAATAGCTGATATAAAGGCTACAAACCATAATAAAATGATTGATGCTGCTATCTCGTTTTCAGGTAAGATTGATACAAGCCATTCAGCAATAAAATCTAATATTTGAACTGCGTCAAGGGTTGCGATTAAAACAAACAAACCTAAGAAAAATGCAATAAGACCCCAGTCCAATTTACTCATTATCAAATCTAACTTCATACCAGAGATAAATACTAATGTTAAACCTCCTGTTACTGCAATCAAGGCCAGAGAAAGACCAAGTTGAGCCGAAAAAACAAAAGCAAGTATCGTAAGACTTAGAACTACAATTGATCTATAAAATAGCCCCTTATCGTTGACTGCTGCCCATTCGTCAAATTCATCAACTTTTGCTTTCGCTAATTCTGGATTTTTGACTTCTGGAAATTCATCTTTGTATATTCTTTCAAAAATCATAAAATTAATAACCATACAAAGAATACCAAAAGGCGCACCAATGAGGAAAAATTCAACGAACTCAATCCCAAATGATTCAGCGATAATAATATTTGGCACACTAGAAATCAGTGTTATTATTCCTCCAACCGTTGTCATTGAAAGTTCTGTCACAATATAGGGTTTAGGATTCAATTCTAATCGCTCACACGCAATCAGGGTAAGTGATCCAACTATCATCATCGCGCTAATGTTATTTACAAGAGCTGATAATACAAGCGTCAAAATTCCAAAGTATCTGAGGAGCTTTTTTGGATCGCCTTCTGTCAATTTAAGGATTTTCACCGATAAAAAGTGAAATACACCCGCCTCCTGACTGACCTCAATTAGAAGAAGGGTACCAAAAATTAACGCTATGATTTTTAAATCTTGAAAGTGAATAAGTTCTTCCTCAGATATGTTTTCAGCAATATCATGACCGTAATCGGGAACTTTCAAGCGGAGAATTGCGATCGTAGCAACCGTTGCACCTAATACAGCGGCAATGGTTTTGTCAATCTTGGGATGAATTATTCCAATGTAGGTTAATACAAAGATAGCTAGAATAATTAAAACATCAATTGTTTCGAGTTCAATCGTCATGATTATCAGCGCCTAGTCCCACACAATAAGGCAAGGATGATTCGCGCCTAACGTTAACTGGGCAACCTGTACCGCTACTGGATCAAGATTATCTCGTGCCTCCGTAACACTTCTCACCAGAATCATTCCAGTCTCGTCTAACTCATCAAGGGTTGTTTTTAACACAGATGAAATACTACCAGTTTTCACTTCAGTTTTCAATGACTGATGTGGTATGTCATCTTCTATTACCAATGATTCGAGCGTCTTACTCATCGAATTCCTCAATTTCTCTGTCACTTCCATTATTGGTAGGGCTGAACTCTCATCATCTTGGTCTGATGCTTCTACACGGGCTACTGTTTCTATAGTCTTATCCTCAACCACACCAATTACTTTCACCTTTGTATCCTTGGTTACCAAGGAAAACATCCGATAAACAAGTGCTAAAATTGATCTTGGCTGCTGATTAACGGTTACAAATGAAATAATTGACTTCGGTAACTCCTTTGTATTTTCATTCAATAGTAAGAAATTTGATCTAATCTTAGAAGTCGTCAGTAACTGGGTGATATAGCTCCCTAGCGGTTGTGAATCGCGGTGCTCTCTTTCATGGAACAACGGAGTTCCGAGAATTATGAGATCTGGGTCAATTTCAATCATTTTTGCAACTAAACGACCCCCTAATAAATCGTCATCCGCTTGAACCCGAGAAAATTCTTGTAGCGTATTTTCAATCCTTTGTCCCAACACAACGTCGATCTGGGGTTTTTTATCGTTTACCTCACCTAGCTCGGTGGCCTTTGCCACAAGCCCATTGACCGTTTCTACCGTGGAATCTATTATCAATTTAAACTGCTCAACCGAGTCATCACTGACCAATATGAACAATTCGGCATCATACTGACGTGATAACTGAATTCCATAATTAAGAGCTATTTGTCCTTGAAGCGTACTATCTAAGATTGCAAGAATTTTATTCATCTTTGGAATAGAATCTTTGTCTATAACTATTTTTGACGTGGTTGCACCTTTGAACATTGCATCAATGTCCTCTTGTCTCCTCTCTGACACTAAACTATCATATCCTTGATTATTGAAAATCATTTCACTGCTTTTTAATCTTTATTTCCACAGTAGTAGTAAATCTCAAATGAATTCATTATAAAAAAAAGTATAACTTTTAATTTTGATTCTGATCCATTGTTGATCATCGAATAACTATTAGAAAAAGTTGAATCCTCAATCTCTAAGTACCAAATAAGTTATGCAGATAGCATAAATAAGCTAATTGTTTAACGATTTAACTCATCAAATCATACACGAATGTAATTCCTGCACGGAACCTTTTAGAAATCATTGTAATCTTCGAACACATGTCAAAGAAAGGCGAGGAGAAAAAGGACAAGGAAGATAAAAAAAGCAAGAAAAAGGATAAAAAAGAAAAACGAGAAATTGAATTTAATCTAAAAGATGGCGTCAGTTGGCACGATTTTGTAGCTTTGATATTCATTTTCTTTGGGTTTCTGTGGAGAAGTGTTAGACTCGTCCTCGCGCCTATCTTCTGGGTTTACGGCGAAAATGTCCGAATGATTCGGTTCATGAGGGCTAGTGGTAAAGATAGGACGATGACAGAAGATGAACTATTGTTTGTTGAGTCCATGCCATTTGTTATCACATCTACCGGCTTAATAGGGGGAATTCTTATTGGGATATTCGCCGCATTCTCATTTTCCGAACTTATTGATGATTTCATTGAATCAATTAATTTAAATTTTATTGAAGGATTCTTCGGGATCTTTGCAACTATTTTAGGGTGGATATGGGCTGTGTTCAAGTTCATCATCTTCGGAATTGGAGATATTTTCGGATTTGTCTTTAATTTCTTTAAAGATCTATTTGGAGGCGAACCTATTTTCGCCTTTGCGGTATTAGTTGGAATTGGTATTATCGGAATGATTGTATGGTCAGTCCTAGCTGAGACAGGTGCATTGGAAAGGGCATACAAAGTACTTAAAACCGTGGTTGTTTGGGTAATTGGTTCCCCAGATCGATTTAGATTTAGAGTCGACAATTATTATAGACGATTTAATCATGCACTTACTGCACGATTGGTTGGTCATGGTGCTCTAATGACAAGGACTCACATATTCTTCAAGAAGGTGACGGTGAGAACTGTATTTTTCTCCATCTATTCGTTTGGGGCTGGAATCTTCATAGGAATTACACGAAGTAGTGTAACAACC
Organism: Candidatus Heimdallarchaeota archaeon; assembly: GCA_022574115.1. GTDB lineage: Archaea > Asgardarchaeota > Heimdallarchaeia > Heimdallarchaeales > Kariarchaeaceae > LC-2. The sequence continues at coordinate 6,388 of JACZSS010000165.1, forward strand.
ATTGAAGAGCAATGGAGACTGGTCGGTTTGATGTCATTTGTACTTTTTGTTGCGGGGATCGTTGCAGGAACGATATTCTTTGGTTTCATGGCTCG
>JACZSS010000166.1 GCA_022574115.1 Candidatus Heimdallarchaeota archaeon
CGGACGCCAGGCAAGCGCCGCCATGAGCAGGATCGACTCGACAACCATCTAACTGCTATTGTCGGTATGGGCCGCGCCAGGCTTGATAGGAATTCGCGCCGGCCCGCTGGCTTCGAGCACGCCGTCGCGCAGGCGGAGGTGTTCAACGGTGATCGCTCCGAACAGCCCGAGATCGGCGTCCAAGTCGATCACTGGGTTCAAAATGTCGAGCAGAATCTCTCATTTCAATCGGTAAACCCGTTACCTCCAGAAAATTTCCATTGGTTAAAAATTTTTGATAGATATCTCGCATAAAAGGCTGAGCTAGTAACTGAACTCTTTGAAATCCTGCTGCACGTGCAAATCTTTCTGCCCCTTCTCCTACTAACAAGACGTGCGGGGATAGTTCCATAACGCTTCGTGCTATTGAGATAGGATGTAGATATCCTTTGACTCCTGCTACAGCACCAGTTCGCTTAGAGGAACCAACCATAATTGATGCATCCAATTCGATTTCACCCAGTAAATTAGGAAACCCATTAAATCCTACTGTCCAATCCGATGGATCAAGTTCAACTTCTTTAATCACAGTCTCAACTGCATCGAGTGCAGAACCTCCACTTTTTAGTATGTCTACGCCTAGTTGAAGAAAATTTTTTGTATTGCGTGTCCCTGCAATTGACCAGTCCTGCATAATTTGAGCTTCAAAATAAATTACATTAATCTAGCTACTAGAATAATCCCAAAACAGCTAGTTCCTCCCTACTCACTCAGTTTCAACCAGAATTTGACAGGTTTCGTATTTTCTCTCTTAGCCGTGTCTGTAATTCTTGAGGTCCGGTCAAACGTAAAGAAGATAACAAGACAATATCATTAATTTTCTGGAGAGCGTTTTCCTGTACAAAATCATTGGTTTCGGTTCGTAGTAATTCACAAAGATATCCTTCGTCGACTATTTTATTTATGGCTCGTGCTCTAGTATGAGCGAGAACAGCAGACCTCGCAATTTGTTGAAGCCGTGCTTGGGATTCAAGCCCATCAATTACAGATTCAGTTAGTCTATAGTCATGGGATCGGTTTGCGATTCGCAATAGATTGTCTTCCTGTCGCATATATCTAACAGCAGCTCTTCGCGTTATTGAATCATATGCAAATAAGGCTAGTTTAGTTTATTGATCCTCCGATTAGTCGGTAAATCTTAACTTTTCCTGAGCCAATTTGCGGATTTTACTAAACTCTTCAGTTATGCAAATTTGAATAAAGTGGTTCTGATACATCGGATGGAGTTTTTTTAGTGCAATCAACCGTATTTCCCAAAACGGACCAAGGAGGGAAATAATCATTAATTCTTCGTGAAATTTTATCGCCATCTTAAGCACTGCTCGCTTGCGAACACCTGAATTCGGCTCGTTTAAGGCCACGTCAATGAAAAAAGCTTGACTTTCTATTTGTTGGATTAATTTCAATTTGGATTCGTCGTCTGATGTTGTTTTTAATTCCCATATTTTATCTAATGTAATATTAGCGTCATCAGTATTCATGCGACCACGTAGAGGATCAAACTCTAATTATTGATGATTCGATAAGATCTGCTACATCTTCCTTCTTCGATTGGTGCATTTCCAAAAATAACACGACTCTATCAGCCAGATCCATTTTACAAGGTCCACACATAAGATCACCATTTTTACAATCGTCCCATCTCTTCTGTAATGCCGTATCATCCTCCTCAAAGGAACTTCGGTACCAGGAAAAAACATTACAGATACCCGGGTCACCACCAAGTCTTTTTTGCTCCTCAATTGTAGCCCTGCCACCAGTGAATGCTCGGTTTACTTTTTTACTAGCAACCTTTCCTGTGTCTGTGGTAAATACTGTTGAGTTAGGATTAGAAGAGCTCATTTTACCTCCTTTCTCTAGTCCAGGTATGAACTCCGAATGTAGTGCAACAGGTTTGTAATAACCCATTTTTTTTGCAATATCTCGTGTAGCTCTCCAATAAGGATCCTGATCTATCCCAGCGGGGATTAATACGGGTATCTTCCGTCCATGAATGATAGATGGATAGAAACATGGCGCTGCCTGAATTGCTGGATGGTATAATAATCCGATATTCGTGCTTTCGTTATATCCAAAAATCGCTTTAACTGTCGAAAATGTAATTCGTTTACTAATCTCGGTTGCTAATTTTCGAAATTTTGGCCCAGCTTGAGAATCAATAATAAATTTCGTCTTTTCGGGATCAAAACCTACAGCCAAGATATCTTCTATATTCTTATATGCATATCCAATTGTTTGATCATAGGTATACTGAGGATTATACAAAAATTTCTCATCGTCTGTAATTTGAAAATACAATTCGACATCAAACTTATCTTGGAGCCATTTTGTAAAGAACCAAGGGACCAGATGTCCTAAATGTGTATCACCGCTAGGACCTCGACCGGTGTACAATGCAAAGTCCCCACCAGATTCAATATGGGACAACAGCCAATCAAAATCCCGGTGAGAGAATACCAAGCCCCGTCTAATCATTGGGTGAATATCTCCGCCGGTGAGTTTTGCTAGTTTATTCGTAAGAGTTTCATCAAAAGGTTTGGTTCCGAATTTTTTTATGAGTTTGGCGTAGTCTAAATCACCACTGACTTCCCACGGTGTAACAATAGATTTTTCGTCCTGGACCATTATAGTTTCACCAGATTTTCTTCAAATGACCTGTAAATGCAGTTTTTACTATTTATTAATCTTCGATATTTCTGTATCAACTCAAGCCGCATTTTTGCGGCACTTACCATTCCAAGCGCATCAGCAAACACCGAACTCATCAAACTTATCTAAAGTCATCGGTTTTGTAAGTCAAATTCTCAAATTCCAGTTAGCGTGATCGCTGTTAATTTAGTGACGACCAATAATTATTCATTTAAGAGCTACGTCAAATAGATTAAGGGACAATTGATCTGCGCAGCACTCGGATAGAATTGTCGTATCAAAATCAAGCTCAATTCGGCGGTTTAGAGTAGAATTTTGTAAGAATAGTAGACTTGGATGTAATTGCTCTGTAGACCAACTAAAACTCTGAGATGAGAGTCGCATCCGCTGGTCAGCTAACTGATTAAACGATCAGTTTTGGTGATTTACCAGTGTCAAAAGAAAAACTTGTCTTCGATGATACCCGTTGTAGAGCTCTCAGAAGGGAAACGATCAAGAGAGAGAAGCAGAGCGAAGTCCCGTCTCGTCCCATGAATTCGTCAAGAACTATTATCTAGTAGAAGGTGAGTGAACCGTTTTCTATACTTATTTTCCGTATTGAAAAAAAACGATCATTAGCACTAGATAAAATCAATTTGGATGTACCGCGGGATGTAGAAAATATTAAATAGGCGCAATATGCGGTTATTTTAGCACTTCTGAGCTCAAAATATGCTAGTGGAGTTTTTGAGCCAAAGCGTAAATGATTTTTATATCTAAAGGAAGAGATGATTCAAATGGTTACTGTTATGCAATCCAAAAGATTGGATTTTGACTTTAAATTAGAAATTTTCAACAAGCTTGTTGATATTATTCTACTTGTTGATATAATCTTAAGTTCTTTTCTCTTCTTTTTTAATCCGTCTAGAACCTCAGAATTCGGATTATTTTTGGTATTTACAGTCCAAACTGTTACGTTACCACTTATTCTTCTCATTTTCAGATTTTCCAACCTAACGAAAATAGCAAAATACAAACAGATGTTGGGAATGGAAGACGATAACAGATTACGAACACCTATTGGAACTAAGCAAGCAAATGTGAAGATTGATGCAGGACTTCTGTTCAGACCGTCGTTCAAACAGAACGTTCGAATGTTAATCTACATATTATTGAGCATTGATGTGATTGTCACTTCGATTTTTGTGTGGTTTGGCTGGCGGTACAATAATCCATTCTGGATTCTTTGGTCAATTGGAAACCAAGTTTATTACCTACCCTTAATCTTCGTGTTAATTCTGTATTATCTATATTTGGATTACAATGAAGTATATGAAAAAATATTTACCCGAGCAAAACTCGTTAATTTAACGGATAAGGAATATCAGGAACCGGAGGCGTGGTTTGCTCATCTGAGTCAGCTGAAAAAAAGTACACGATATTTAATTTTCTTTAGTATCTTACTTCTACTTATTGCTCCTGCAAGTTTCTTGTGGGTCAATCAAAATGAGGATCACGAAATTGGCACATTTTCATTTGCAGAAAATACTGGTTATTTGTCATTTGAAACATTCGCTAATTTTGAGGAAGATAGTATAAACCATATTGTAGGTCTAGGAACCACAACGAATTCTTTTGGAATACAACGGTTTTACCATCTCGTACATTTGCGAGTAAATTTTGAAACTGAGGAAATTCTGTCAAACGAAATTTTTTGGAGTTTGGAACGCGGAGTTGAGGCAGTCATAGATTTCTCTTATGATCAAAAAGGCAATTTCTACAGCCTTAATTTAAAGAGTCAGCTTGTCAATACTTTCGGATGGAACTACACGCTAATTCATTATAACATATATACTGAGATCTCATCTAAAATTCACACTGTTCACGTGCGCAGTATTGTTCAACAAGGGTTACCATCGTTTAGGTCACATCACCAAAAACTTGTAGCATACAATAATGGAGTCTATTATATCAATAGCAGTTTTGCGGGTACGGGTACTTATACTCAAATCACTGCGCTAGAATTGGATCAATCGACTGGCGAAGTACTCGCAACGAGCACGGATGTATTTAATCGGGCCACAGTGGACAGTATTGTTTTCAAGGGTCAGACACATTTCTTGGTATTTAATTTGTTTTCCCCTGATCAGTTCATGTTGGTTACGTTTGATGGTGTAGGATTAAATATAACTGAGCAAATACTATACTATCGATTCTTAGATGCATTCCATTCAGAGGCGCAAATAGGGCCTTTCTTGCCTAATGGGGCAACCTTGTTTACAACTGACCACGCATTGTATTATCGTTCCATGTATAATCTGTATGATTTAACAAACGACATTAGTAGTAAAGAAGATCAGGAAATCGTTGGATTCTTCACGCCCTCTACATTCAGAGGCTTACGTAGTAATGCCTTGATAGGAGATTTGCTGGTTTTGAATTCAGAGACCAGCGTAAAATTCTATGACGTGGATACATTGAAGTTGGAGACCGAACAAAGATCACTAAATTCAGAATACGTTGCAAGCGATAGAGGACCAATGATACCGTTGGGGGATCGTTTGATGACAGAGGGGACTCATGGAATAGGTTCAGAACTCAGTATGTATATTTGGTCTATCAATCTACACGACATTGAACGCCAAGATTTTCTCAACTTGATTATAATATCAGCTGGAATGATTATCTATTTTGTTGGAGCGGCCATAATTTTTGCAAATAGAATTAAATACCGACGTCATATCTCAAAGATTGAAAATGATTATCTAATCAATTAATTTCTTACTGCTTCAAACTCAATCGATTAATTGATATATCAGATTCCAATTCAACAATTAGTGACAGGGACACTGCTCAATTTGAATATTGGCATGCCATTTGAGCTCAAACAAACGCTTGAGAATCAGAATTATCACTTAGTTGGCAACCATTCCGGTGTGAAGCTATGCCATTGGACAAAGCATGATATCAAGGGAGCAGGTTCTTGTTACAAAGACAAATTCTATGGAATCACCTCATATCAGTGTATGCAGGTCAGCCCAGCACTTACATGGTGTACGGAACGATGCACATTTTGCTGGAGATCTGAATCATACGCAATGGGAGACGATATGAGCAATATTGAACATGAGGATCCTAGAGAAGTAGTTCTTGGGATGATTATTGGTCAGAAAAAATTAATGAGTGGTTACGGAGGCCACAAACAGGTTCCCCGGGAGAAGTGGATTAAAGCGAATACGCCTAAACATGTAGCGATTTCACTATCTGGAGAGCCAACTCTTTACAAGCATTTAGATGAATTTATTGGCATCTGTCATGAAATGGGCATGAGCACCTTTCTCGTAACAAATGGGACTCAGCCACAGGTGTTGGCTGATTTAGAAAATCTTCCCACCCAATTGTATCTAACTCTTGCTGCAGCTTCTCCTAGAGTTCATTCAGCCATCACGAGACCATTTAATCCGAAAAAAGCTTGGAATTCTTTGATGGAAACTATCGATCTATTTCCCTCTCTTGATACACGTAAGGTCGTGAGGATGACCTTGGTTAAAGGTAAAAATATGGTCGAACCTGAAAAATATGCGGAACTCTTCTTAAGAGCTGAAGCCCATTTCTTTGAAGCTAAAGGTTTTGTCTCAGTTGGGGATGCAAGACAGAACTTAGGTTTTGAGCAAATGCCAGCATTAGATGATATCATTAAGTTTAGCCAGGAAATTTGTAATTCTGCAACTGAACACCTTGAAGTAATTGATTTTTCAGGATCCTCCTGCTGTGTCTTGATGGCTAAGGAAGACTACTCTTGGAGAAAA
>JACZSS010000167.1 GCA_022574115.1 Candidatus Heimdallarchaeota archaeon
ACTGTCCTAAACGATAATGTCGAAGAGATCATGTCAAAAACATTAATCTCAGTACCTCATACTGAAACATTGCGTAACACTGTTCAAATCATGTTTGACTCAGGGATATCAGGCATTCCCCTTGTCAAAGGTTCCAAACCCGTTGGGATATTTACTGAAAAGGATGTCATTTTATTAAATCAGCTTTGGAGCTCGGAAATTGATACTTTGATCACCTCTGAAGACTCTATTGGAAGGTCTATCGATGAAAAACACGTACTAACTAATAATCATTCAATATGGCAAGCGACTGACAAGTTTATACAACTATCTCAAAGACAGATTCTTGTCAAAAGAGCAAATACCCAAGAATTCATCGGAATTATCACAATTACAAAAGTCCTGGAAGCCTTGGCTTCAAAGCTATTGCTAATTGAATCTGAAGACACAAATATTAACATTCTCCATACGACCACTATAGACCACATAGAACTTTATCCCGTCCTTCAAAGAGGTCTGCCAATTCTGGTTAGTTCTATTCGTATCTGGTTAAATTCCAGGGGGATTGAAGCTACTCCGTTATATTCAATGGGTAAGCCGCTCAAACTGGTAACTGAGAAGGATTTGTTCGGATATCTAATTTCTCGTCTAAATTCGGAATAATATAACTCATCTGAATCAATCAATCCCAATGAATCAAGTAACAAGACCACTGGGTTTAGGGCAACCAACAAATACTTTACGTTCAAGTACTTTAAGATACAATTCTTGCGAAAATCTTTCCCAAGTATACATCAATAAAATAATTCTTATCTACGAATTGATAAAAATTGTCGGCACAGGTGAAACTGACAAATAGGGGGTAAAATCACATTTGAATAGTCGTTCCGAAACCTCTTTCTTGCGCGATATTTGCAAGAAAATTTGCTGTTACGATATCTTGAATTCCGACTCCTAGAGATTTGTATAGGGTTATTTCATTGTCACTAGATCTTCCCTGATGTGTGCCGTTTATTAGTTCACCTAGATTCGCGTGAATTGGCATCTCTTGCAATTTTCCTTCTTGGATCGGAATGATAATGTCGCCTGCTTCATTAAGGGCTGATTCCTCAACATCTGTAAATATTGAAGCTTTAACAACTAGTTCTGTTTCCAGTTCCCTGGTATTTGCTGTAGAAGAGCCTACTGCATTAATGTGTGTACCTGGTTGCACCCATTTAGCTTTGATAATTGGTTCTTTGGCATGTGTTAAAGTACAAATGATGTCTGCGCTCCTAACTGCGTCCGCCAATTCGTTGTGAACTGTAATACTAAAACGATCTTTGTAAGTCTCTGCAAATTTTTCGGCCTTGGATAATGTTCGATTCCAAATATGAACTTCCTTTATATGTCGCACTTCTGAAATCGCTCTGAGGTGGGTGTGTGCTTGAACTCCAGTCCCAACTAAAACAAGCTTGGATGCTTCTTTTCTTGCTAAATATTTGGTTGCAATCGCAGATGCTGCTGCTGTTCTTTGCGCAGTTATTTCAGTTCCATCGATGATCGCCTTAGTTCTGCCGGTATCCGCCTCCTGCAGTAATATCGAAGCTTGATGTGATTCTATACCTTTCTTATGATTATCGGGGAAGACGGTTACTACTTTAAGCCCCATGATTGGGTTATCTCCACCAATGTAAGCTGGCATGGTTGCCAGTATCCCATTTACCATTGGGGGAAACATTGCTAGTCGCAAAGGTTGATGAGCTTGATCATTGGCAAGGAGTCGGTGCGCTTCCTCCAGTAGCCGAATGCAATCTTTCATTTGTAGATTTGCTTTAACCTCTTCCTCGTTTATTATTAAAACGTCCACAACCAAAATTAATATACGGTCAATTAAGCACTCGGGACGAAGTATGGACTTTTGTATATGATTGATTGGAATGCATTTTTATTACCAGACCGAATTATTTCATCGATCGACTCAACTTTAACCAGAAAGACTAAACCGCGTTTATTGATTACGAATATGGAGAATCGATGGATGGATGGATGGATTCTTGGCTAGATAACCAATGGATCGCAGAATTGCAGGATTGATGGATTTAGAGAAAGTTTTGTAATAATTTAAGAGAATTTTCGAACTGAAATTTTTCTAGATTCCCGTCCCAGTTCTCAAGTTTATCGCGATATTTGATCTCAACATCTGTTACTAGAAATTGTAATGCAATACGAAGGTCTGAATCGGCAGAATTAGTCACAACACAGGCACTGATGTATTTACCAGTTTCATAGGCCAATGTCATACCTTCTGACTTCATTTCATAAAACGGGTTAGGTGATCGTGATGCTTCTTGGACAAAGTTGTTAATTATCATCAGTGAGGCCACAAATAATGTATTCTTATCAACAGACAAATTGTGAACTAGACGACCATTTTGGTTAATATAGGTATGAATAAGTCTTCCGTCATTCATGAAAAGACTGACTTCTTGAATTTTTGGTTGGCCTTTCACCTTTGCAAAATCTGAATTAGAGGATAACACCAGTCGGAGTTTTGCCTCAGAATTTTGGAGTCTTTTTTCCATTAATTCATAATCAATCTGAGTTTTTTTTAATTCAGTAAGATCAACACTAGTCACTATCACTGTGCTAAGATCATCTGTATAAGCATCAGGAACTGCCCAGTTAAGAAGCATATGAATGTTTCTACCCTTATAAAGACTTGTTGGGAGCTCTAATTTGAAGAATCGCTTTCTTAAAAAATATAGGTTCACCAAAATATCTATGAATAGGTCATATGTTTCAAGTCTAATTTCATCACGGACAAGTCGGGTTAGCTCGTTAGAGGTCAAAACTTTGGAAAATTTTTTTGTAGCATCATTGATATTTGTAATTTGAAATAATTCAATTGTATGATCTAAAACAGGTTGATTATTGGTTAAATACTCTTTAAATTCTAACGCCGAAGTCATGTCGAGGCTCTCTGTTTTGTCGTCTAAGTATTGCTTGATTTGAGAGAAATCTTCTTCTCGAGTAGGAATCGGCGAAAGCTCAAATAATGTTCGATATTTTGCCTCCGCGTGTTGATCAGACAGTTGTATCACATCCGCTCGATAACCTAGAAGTTGATTTTAAAGATATAATAAATCAATTGACTAAGCATTGAAAAATTTTGTCATTTCACCTAAAAATTATTTTCTAAAAAAATACAACTTGACGTGATCTGTCTATCGGAATAGACCACTTGAGAAGATGGATAAGTCATCTGGGGGCTTTAATTTGTATTATCCTGGAGATTCATTTTTTTATTCAAACAGCGAGAAATTCCCGTGATTTCGTTAATTTCTTGAAATAGGATTAAAGAATATCAAAATTAATCTCAAGTTGTCTTGGCTCTTGACAGATTAGAATTATCCAAAAAACTTCTTTCGCCCACAATTAGATTATTAGGTGGTCTGCTTGGTGAAGTTATCGTTGAGCAGGAGGGTCAGGAACTGTTGGATTTGGAAGAGATAATTCGATTGACAGCTAAGAAATTCCGTGAAGAGGATGATAAAGAAGCATTTTCCAATTTAGTCAATCTCATTGCTGGAATTGAGCCAAATCAACGAATAGTGATAATCAAGGCGTTCAGCATTTTTTTCCAGCTCGTAAATTTAGCAGAAGAAGATTACAGAATTCATGCCAACAAAGAGCTTTCAAAATCCATCGAATTTAGTGACACAATCGAATACGCTGTCAAATATGCAAAACAAATGGGGCTTAAACGGTCCGACGTTTTGAAATTACTTGGTGACCTCCATTTCAAGCTGGTTTGGACTGCTCATCCGACTGAAGCTAGACGATTAACTACGCTAATCAAATTAAGAAAAATATTCAACCTCATCGAAGAATCTCACAACGACGAGACAAACAGTAAAAAGTCTGGAAAACTGCGCACTAAGATAAAAGAACAAATTACCATCCTCTGGCAATCAGACGATTTAAGAGAACAGAAGGTTAAAATATTGGATGAAGTGCGAACAAACTTATTTTACTTTGACAACACAGTATTTCAGGTACTTCCCGAAATAATCGACGATTTGACTTCAATCATAAATTCTGTTTTTCCATCTGATCAGACAGCATTTGACTCTCTTGACATTTCGAATTTTATTGAATTTGGATCTTGGGTTGGTGGTGACAGGGATGGTCATCCCGGAGTCACTTCTAAAATCACCATCCAGACTCTTCTCTTGCAGAAGCGATTATGTTTGCGGAAATATTTATCATTGGTTAACAATTTAATTCAGGATCTTTCTTCATCCCTGAATCACATTTCCATCTCAGATGTTTTGAAAAAGAGTCTGACAGTAGACGAATCAGTCTTTTCTAATTTTGCAGGTAAAACGAGTGAACTGAACAAATTAGAGCCATACAGAAGAAAATTAGATTTTATCAGATTAAAATTGGAGTATACTCTGGAAAAAGTAGAGGAACTCGCTGTTCAGACTGGTTTAGGACGCACTTTGGTTGGCGCATCTGTGTCTGAATACGACGGCATCACTACGGAATCCCAATATTATGCTCGTTCAAGCGATTTTTCTCAGGATTTGCAGATTATCTATGATTCATTGGTCCAAAATCGAGGTGAAATAGTCGCTAGAAGTGATCTCCTCTTACTAATGACTCAGATTAATCTTTTTGGTTTCCATTTGGCCTCATTGGACCTTCGACAACACTCAAAGATTCATACCCAGGCAATAGAAGAAATATTTGAAATCGTGGGTTTGGGGTCGTTTAAGGAATTGGCTTCGGACAAGCAAAGAGCTTTGTTACTCAGTGAACTTTCCAATCCAAGACCATTGGGAATTCTGTCTTTCAAAACCCAGTGCAGCGTCGAAGTACAGGAATTGGTTGATACATTGGAAGTTTGTAAAACCTCATTAATGCAAGTTTCGCCTCGAGCTGTCGAGTCCTACATCATTTCTATGACTCACAATGAGGTTGACATTTTGTCGTTGGCGCTATTGTTGAAAGAAACAGGATTGATAGAAATTCATCAAGGGATTGCGGTTAAAGTCGCAATAGATTTGGTCCCCTTATTCGAAACCAAGGAGGATTTGGAAAATGCACCTAGCGTCATGAAATGGTTATTCGAAGATAAACTCTACAGATCGATAGTCAAACGACGAGAAAATGTCCAAGAAATAATGATTGGATATTCGGACTCAACAAAAGATGTGGGCTATTTGCAATCAAATTATCGATTGCTAATTGTTCAAGAACAGCTGGTAGTTATGGCCAACGACTTTGGCATCAAATTACGTATTTTTCACGGGAGAGGTGGATCTATAAGTCGTGGAGGTGGTCCTACACATAAATCGATATTGTCCCAGTTACCCGGTACGACCGAAAAAATGAAGATTACCGAACAGGGAGAGGTTATTGGTTGGAATTATGCTAATCCAAAAATCGCGTATCGTCATCTTGAACAAATTATATCTGCCATGATAACTAGGACTGTTACCGATAATTTTACACCGTCACATGATAATCCCGCCAATCCCGAACCATCTCAACTTGATTCTTTAAGGGAAATGGCAGACTCTGCAAGTGTCGCGTACGAAAACCTGGTAAAACACACTGAAGGGTTTATTCCCTTCTATCAGGAATTTACACCTTTGGACGCCATTGAAAGAACAACCATCGGCTCCAGACCAAGCAGGAGATCAACTCATGATGTGACAACCGTTGATTCTTTGCGAGCCATTCCGTGGATATTTTCGTGGGGTCAAACTAGAGTTAATTTTCCCGCATATTACGGAGTAGGTACCGCTCTAGATCATTTTATTGAGACTCACGGTAGCACCACACTTCAAGAAATGTATCAACAGTGGCCTTATTTCACATCCCTCATTGATAATCTCCAGATGGTTTGCCTAAAGGCTGATATGGACATCGCAGAGGAATATCAACATCTCGTCAAGACGCAACATGCAGGATCTAATTTTTTTGAAATAATAGTAAACGAATTCGAGCGGACAGTCTCCGCCATCCTAAAGATCACAGGTTCTAACGAATTACTGATGAATGCGCCAGACATACAAAATTCGATCACCCGACGAAATCCTTATATTGATCCACTGCATTTATTACAAATTGTATTGATCAAGGAATGGAGAAATAATGATCGAGTTGAGGATTTGAGTCCTAATGGGCTACTACGAGCGATTTTAATGACAATCAATGGAATTGCGGCTGGGCTGCGAAATACGGGTTGATCTTAAGGTTGCTTTAAACAGCCTGTAGTGCCGTTTTATGCTTTGGATGTCAGGACCTTTAACATTCCCCATCAACGCCTTATCGTCACATTTGGGAAACAACGGATCACTAATCATCACTTTAAGCTCTTACCTCCTTAAAGTTAAGAACTCAGTGCGATCTTTACCATAGATTCTAACAAACGCGTCCAAGCGTCCATCGAGGTAATCTCGCACAGTCATATTTACCATCAGTAGCAGATGGT
>JACZSS010000168.1 GCA_022574115.1 Candidatus Heimdallarchaeota archaeon
ATTCATGATCAAACAGGTTGGAACCGAACTGCATTTTGAAGTAGGAGGGCTTACCGAGTGATCCACTAGCACTGATTGAGATATGGACTGCGGAAATGATGGATTTGATAAAAATCCCAGGGTCAAACAGGTGTAGTCCAAAATCCACCTCCTTCCCTTTTTTGGTCAAAAATGATTGGTATCCCTTGGCCGCTGCCACCCGAGCTAATTCCATCAGAAAATCAAGTACCTTGTAAATGTCCGATTTGAGCTCTATTTTCCACCTGATTACTTCACTGGCTTGCTTGTAGGTATGTTTCATCAGCAGCAAATCCTCGATGATTTCATCTGGATCCTCTGCCATAAATAGATTTCCCAGTCTCACGACAAACTCATCTTCACCCACAAGTGCCTGAGGAGCATAATTTTGCAAGTCTTTGCTGTAATTGGTGAGAAACAAATGGAGTGAGCTTAGCATGGGGATTAAATTCTTGATCTCCTCGATCCGTTGCAGACCTCGAATTCCCAAGAGGATTCCGGCGACCTGCTTTGAGGTGATATGCTGTTCGTTGATGTCACTGACCGTATTGGGCAGGTTGTGTGCCTCATCGATAATCAACACGATCTGATCCATCCTCAGATTAATCGTCTGGAGGAACTTGATCCGCAGCTCTCGATCAAACATGTAGAGATAGGAACAGGCTATGACCTCGGCACGTTTCAACAATTCATTGGATACCGCTGCTGGGCAGCATTCGGCGAAAGTGCTCTCCTCCTTGACCTGTTCTGCTGTCATGGGGAAAACGATCAGTGGTTCAATGAGATCATGTTTCACTTGCCGTTTGCGGTAATAGTTATTGAGGTAGAGACATTTTTTTTGCCGAGTTATTTTCTCGCAATTGGCGATAAAATGTCCATGCGTTTTTGACTCAGCTAGCACCGCTTGATTGATACACATGGCATGTTTACCTCGTTTGGAGTACCCGAGGACATTGGTCTTGGCATCAATTTCCTGGAGCTCATCAATGGCTCGATCAGCCTGAAGTCTTTTCTTACAGACTGCACTTGATTCAAAATATCATTCGAGTTTGTGATTAGAGGTGTAAAAACTCTGTTTCAACAGAGGTTCATAGTAGATCGATGATCAACTCCTCAATAGACTAACTCTTCCACTATCGTCGGTTTTCTCTTACGGTTAATAATTACAAAGATTAAGCTTGATGTGAACCATGGACTTAACGGTGTTTCAAAAGTTGTACTCTTAGCTTGTGCTCGCACGGTGGTTGTGTTACCCGGAACCGTTATAAAGATCGTCAATAGTGCTGGTCCTTCCGATTCGAGGTTAACACTTCCTTTCGTAAGTAGTTCCCATTCAACAGAACTTATGCTTAACAGTGGTAGATTAATATGTGCAATATCGTTTCTGTATCCCCAATGGGACAGAGGAAGTAAAATTGGCAAGACTGGTTTGAACTTATACAGTTCTGCTTGTACGAGCTTAACTTTTTGTATTCGCTTAGTGAAATCAAATTCAGATAAATAATCTTGCACTAATGTTCCCATATCGGTTTGAATTTCATCTACATCAAAATTGTAGAAGTTACCTCCACCCGTAGTATCATGTCTTCCAGTTGCGTCATACAGACCTTGTGGGTTGTAATCAAAGCTCCAACCATATCCTACAAAGAGGATATCGTATCCTTCTTCATCATACAGAGGAACAAGAGATTCACCGGTACCACTCCATCCAAAGGTTCTTGGAATTATTTCTGCCCAACCGGTAGACACATGCTCTTTGACTCCAATACCAATTTTTGGAAGTTCAATCACATACCCAGCATTCCACCCGTTCCTCGCAACACCTGTATTGGGTGATAAAACGGTTATGTTGAAGAAAGACGTCTCATAGACACCATCATTATCCATGTCTTTAAGAGTGCTGTAGTCAAATCCTACCTCCTCCATAAGAGCCTTTGATGCGGTGATGTCAAAAGCGAGGGGAATAAGTGTTGGGTCCCATCCAAGCAAAGAAGCCGGCATTGGAGTAGCAGCTGGTTGAGCAAGACCATCCGAAATTTCATTTGCTGCGAATTCTCTGTCAACAATGTGTGACATTGCGGTTCTCACCTTCAATGCAGCTGCCCATGCATCAACGTCTGTAGCAGAGGCCATCCCAGGAAGACCCTTTCCGGTCCCGTACATTGGATGGAGGTGGTTGAGCGAAATTTCTTGATGTGCTGGATTAACGACGAATCCCTCGGTAATTCCTGCAAACAATGATAACTCATCTAAACCAGGAATATATTGTGAATCCATTATGTCAATTGTACCGTCAACTAATTCTGCAATCACAGCTGCTTTTTCTGATGTTTTCTTGAAAACAATTGTGTCTATGTTTCCTGTAGCTGAACCATCTGCCCACCCATAATAATTATCATTTTTAATCACAGTAATTACTTGCCTAGTTGCATCGTAGGATGAGGCTTTGTAAGGACCAGCACCAATTACAAATGATAAATCTTTATCATCCCATATACAATCAGCGTCAGTCCCATCAACACAAGAATTATAGAGCTCACCAAAAGTCTCTTCAGGTATCAACGGTGTAGCTAGCAAACTGAAGGGGAATGGCGCACTTTCGAGCATCGTAATGTGAATGATGTATTCATCGATCACGGTGTCGGTAGGACTTCTGGTCACCGACTCATTGTTCATCAAACCTACAAATTCATCATAAAAGTTGGTGTTGATGGCAGGGGTCATAGCAACTCGAAAACTAAAAATAACATCATCCACACTAAGTTCCGAGCCGTCAGAAAATACCAGATCAGGTTTTAACTGAATAGTAAAGGTTTTTTTGTCGTCACTGATTATGGGTAGAGAAGCGGCTAAGTCTGGTACCCAATTCAGCTCAGCAGTAGAAGAACGTTTGTAAAGTCCATTCATAATCGTACTTTGCCATTGAGCTGATGCATAAGAATTTGCCGTATAAACCGAATATTCGCTGAAATCGTATGGCATCGCATACGTAAGTGTATTACCATTCTGATTGGAATTTAATCCACCGATAGAATTGTCTAATGGTGTCAAACTCATTGACAAAAATAAAATTAAGAGTAATTGGTTCTTCTCCCTCATATACCTATACAAAACAATGAACCCTTAAGAATTTATCTATTTCTCGGTTGTCTGAGATCATATTGGTAAAATTCCTTAGATAATATTAAGACTGATCTAAACTCCGCTTTTATCGGTTCTGTTAAAATCTAAATGAGGATTCAACACTAAAATGAAATAATTATTTGATCCCGTTGCTGCTACTTTTACGCTTCACGCTTAATGCAAATAAAGTAAGAGCGAACATCCAACTCAGTGAACTTTCAAAAGTGGTACTCTTTGGCAGCAGTGTTTCAATGGTCACATTACGTGTAATGGTGATAAAGACTGTTACAGGCTCAGCGATTCCCATATTAGTTGATTCCGCTTCTCCAACACTGATCCCTTTCGTCACTAACTCCCATTCTGCTGCGCTCATGGATAATAATAGAAAATCTAGATTTCCAATTTCACTGTTATATGCCCAGTGAGACTGAGGACGTATAATTGGAATAATTGGAATATTCGTATATAACTCGCGATGTAAAGCATTCCCTATTTCCACTTTCAAACTAAAATCAATTTCTGCGACATAATCTCGTACTAATTGCCCGATAGGTGTTTGCTCTTCGTCCACGTCAAAATTGTAAAAATTACCACCACTAGTCCTATCGTGTCGTCCTGATGAATCATACACACCCAGTGGATTCCAATCTACTCCCCATCCATACCCGACGAATAAAATATCATAACCACCTTCGTCATACAGGGGAATAAGCGTTTCACCTGTGCCCTCCCACCCAAAAGTCCTTGGAATAATTTCTGCCCATCCGGTAGAAACGTGTTCTTTTACTCCAATACCAATTTTGGGTAATTCAAAGACGTAGTTACCAGACCATTCATTTCGCTTCGGGTTAGTGTTAGGAGACAAAACTGTAATTTCAAAAAAAGAGTCTTCGTAGACGCCGTCATTATCTACATCAGTGAGATCTGCATAATCAAAACCGACTTCATTCAAAAGCGTCTTGGCTTTTTCAGGATCAAATGTGCGAGGTTTTATGGTAGAATCCCATCCAGTTGCTGTTGGCGGCATTGAGGTAGCTATTGGAGCTGCCAACCCGTCTGAAATTTCGTCCGCCACGAAATCTCGATCCATAATGTGGGACATTGCAGTCCTGACCTTGAGTGCACCGGCCCATGCTTCCTTGTCTGAGGCTGCGGTCATTCCGGGAAGCCCTTTACCGGTGCCATAAACTGGATGGAGGTGGTTGAGGGAGATCTCTTGGTGAGTTGGATCAGCAACGAATGCATCCGCAATTCCGTTAAAGAATGAGAGTTCATCCCGACCTGGGATATACTGGGCATCCATGATGTCAATTGTACCTTCAACTATTTCTGCAATCGCGGCTGCTTTTTCAGTTATTTTCTTAAAAACAATAGTGTCTAAGTTTCCCGTTGCTGAACCCTCGTTCCACCCGTAATATAATTCATTTTTTTCAAGAGTAATAATTTGAGTCTCGGCATGATAAGATGAACTCATGTAAGGACCAGCTCCAATGGTGAAGGATAAATCTTCATTATCCCAGATGCAATCCGCTACTATACTAAAAATACATGAATCGTAAGTCTCTCCAAGTTTCTTCAGGGATTAACGGTGTGGATAAGAATGAGAAGGGGAAAGCAAATGCTTGCAGCAGCGTAATTTGTATCCTAGTATTGTCAATTTTCAAAACTGAATCATTGTTCATGAAACCTATAAATCCAACATAAAAGTTGGTGTTTATGGCAGGAGTGATGGCCACTTTGAAGCTGAATACAACATCATCTGCAGTTAACGGATCTCCGTTAGAGAAAACTAGATCAGATTTAAGGTCTACAGTGAATCTTTTTTTATCTGCACTTATCGCGGGCATCGCTACTGCTAAGTCTGGTGCCCAGGCCAGATGTGTTGAAGTCGATCGTTTATAGAGACCGTTGACAATCGCACTTTGCCATTGAGCTGATGCATAGGAGTTTGATGTATAAACAGAATATTCGCTGAAATCGTAAGGCATTGCGTATACCAGCGTGTTACCTATCTGATCTAACTGTGGGCCACTTATGGAATTGTCTAATGGAGTCAGATTCACCATCAAAATTACAACTAAAAATAAATAATTCATCTCCCTCACGAGTATACAACACCTGAAACATTTAAGAATTTATCTCTCTCTTGGTTGTCAGATAATGTATTGACACAATGCAATAGAGAATAATATAATAAATCCGCTTTCATACAATATATATTCTATTTAGAGATAGTTCTAATAATTAATCTACCCAAATGTCATTAATGTATGCAACACATCATATGTCATTTAGCTTAATACAGTTCATAATTATCATTTTCCTATTTAAAATGATATTTTTCCATTCATATTCGAGAGGAAGATATGCAAACTCCAATACTAGTAATCAGAGACGATATGCTAG
This sequence comes from Candidatus Heimdallarchaeota archaeon, assembly GCA_022574115.1. Classification (GTDB taxonomy): domain Archaea; phylum Asgardarchaeota; class Heimdallarchaeia; order Heimdallarchaeales; family Kariarchaeaceae; genus LC-2. Next base: position 5,548 of record JACZSS010000168.1, read on the forward strand.
AAATAGACCTGCAGCAGTAGCAACCGTTCCCGTCAGATATGACGGTCCACCATCTACTGTAGCCACTTCCATCCAGCATGACCCCTCAAGTTCGACTGCAGACACTTCCAGCAAATACTCAGGCAAACCATCACAAGTTCAGCCAAACAAATCTAGAAAATTTGAGGTGGTATCCGAACCAAAACCTGAATCTAAAGTTGATATGTCTGCCAAATCTGCTATACCTAGCGTAAATTCACCCTCGGACGTTGTTTTCTGCGTTGATTGCGGACTAAAATTGAATTCCATCTATAAATTCTGTCCCAACTGTGGACAAGATAATGTAGCAACATCTTCATAATATTCCATTTAGCTCATCTCATTCCAATAAGAAACTAAATTGTAGAGACCAATGTTGATTAAGATAGCCTTTTTTCCTCTTTAGGGTAATCTACGATTCAAATATGGGATTGTCTATTAGGCTATTTGATAGTCTTAATTAATGATATTCCGAGATGTATCTTGTGGAGTGTCAGACTTGTGTCGCCCAAGGTAAGCGAATTGAACGCGACATTTTATTCAACTGCCCAGTTTGTAAAACTAGACAATGTGAAGCACACATAAACAATCATCCACACAATAATCCAATGTACCCCCAGTCTTCCGGTGTCTCACCAGGGCAAAGGTGGACGGCAAGTTTAGCGGAGCTTGGTTTACTCAATTATCAACCAACATATCGAGAACCTACTCCTGACGAATATGAAGCATTTTTACGATCTAATCCGCGAGTGCTAACATCAGGAAAAGAGTCAATTGATCTAGCGGTAGGATTGCTACTGATCGGTTTTGTTTTCGGGTTTCAACCGCTTAGACGAGACCCATCCAATTGGCCATATATTCTAATCCTAACTTTGATCATTGGTCCAGCTTTCAT
>JACZSS010000169.1 GCA_022574115.1 Candidatus Heimdallarchaeota archaeon
CTCGTAAGGACTCTGAGCTATAAGAATATTGACCCCATATCTCTTCACGAGCCACAAGGTGACGATCGGGCTGGCGACGGAAAATGTCAAGTACCTGAGGGCCGGAAATCGCGACTGTGGTAGTAGGTAGAAATGAGCGTCTTCAACAAAGTGACATAGAGAATTATTTGAAACGAGCTGGAAGTATCTTAAAACGGTAAAATAAGTGGCTCAATTTGACTCAACGGACTCTCAATATTATAAGAATGGGTAGATCGATATTTGACTTTAACATTCTCTCCTAAATAAATGATTAAGTATTTACCTTAGTCGAAATTCACTTCATGTCATTTCAGTCAGATCGGTGGGTTCAGACTGAAGCCTTTCAATATTTTCATCAGGGGAATATTTTGATTAAAACTGACGAATAACCTCATTATATCAAGTTCATTTAGAAATAAAAACCAAGAATTGAAGTAGACTCTATAAGATTTTAAGGAGGAAATTGTTTCACGGATTGAGTTTAATTTGGCAATTTCAATGGCATTACATTCACACAAAGGCGGGAGTGGCAAGACATTATTCGCAATGAATTTGTCCGCCTATTTGACTCAATTGGGTAAAACTGTTGCATTAATTGATATGGATCTTACCGCTCCAAGTTTAGGGACATTCATTCCAAGTCAGAAAGGGCTCACTATAAACGATATTTTAATGAAGCGAGCTACTGCAGAGGAAGTATTTTTCGACGCTACGCATATAATAGGGGATGTCCCTGGTAAACTTTATATGGCACTCGCTGATATGACCGGTGAAGGTATTGCGGAAATCAATCAAAGAGATACCGAGGCGATGCTTGAAGATCTCTTCACATTAATCGATTTAGTTCGTACTAAATTACCCGGAGACCCATTCAATGTAGACTATATTTTGATTGATACTTCGCCAGGTCTTACCACTAATGCGATAAACGGAGTTGCCATCACGGATCAGGTAGTGATGATATTACGACTCGTGAATGCCGATGTGGAAGGGACGTATCACTTTTTGAAGACCTTGTTCAATAGTGTCCAGCCAAAAACTTCAATAGTTGTGAATCAGATAGCTGAGCATATCATAGAAGAACAAGACGGAAGAAAGAAAATTGACAATCTGATTAAGAATCGAATTGTTAATGCAATTCCAGGACTGGACATTACATTTGCTGGCATTTTGCTCAATGATAATGAGGTTATTTCCAACGAATTTCGCTATGCGATGGAATCGATAGACGCATCAACAATTAAACCACGGCCAATTCATATCATGAACCCCAACAGTCAATCTTTTGCTTCCAAATTCAAAACGGTTCTCGATGGTATATTAAATGACTGAAGCTAAAGTTTACGCGGTGTACGTAGCAATGCCTACCGGTGAATGTCTATTTGCGATAGATTTTGCTCCGATGCCAGAGAGTGCGCTAATTACAGCGATGCTTTCTGCAATACAGTCATTTATTTTCGAGATTTCAGGAACCCCAGCGAAAAAATTCAGTACTCGTGGTTTTGTATTCCACATAGAGAATTTAAAAAAGATCTACATAGCCGTTGCTACAGACTCTGAGGTGGTTCCCAGACAGTTGAGAGAGCTTAGAACGGTTTTTCTCCGTAAATTTGCGACACAGATAGAGGACTTCAGAGGAGATACATCCGAATTTGCTCATTTTGAAGACGATGTCAAAAAAATCTTTAATTTTGCTGAATTAACCAAACGTACACCTCCAAAAAAGAAACTAACAGCTTATTCTCTTTTGCAAATCCGCCCAGAATTGCAAGGTGTAGCAAGAGAGCTTGCGTTAAGCAAAGAAACAACAATCTACCCATTGAGTAGGAAACTAAAACAAAGCGGTCTTCTTACCAAAATGCAGTTGGAAGAACTATTTGACTTGGGCTTTCTCGGAAAGGCAATAGAGAACAGAGATTTTGTTTATTTTCTCTGATAAGTTAATTTAGCTCTCGATTTCTCAAGATTGTAATTGCCAAGACAAGTAATCCGGATATGATTCCACTAAAACCCAATATGAATGCTCCTAATGAGGGCAAATTAGCATCTATCGGTTCAATATTGTAGAAAATTTCTGGGAGAGTGGCATTTACCAACCATTGAAATGAAACATAGTTTGATGTGTTACTTAGAATTCCAGAAATTTGGCTTAGAATAAACAGAACGAGCATAGAAGAGAGAATGGAGTATAAGGTTTTGGAAAATAGCGTAGAAAACATTAAACTCATTGCAACTATGATTCCTTGCATGAGCAGTACTAGTATGAGAACTGCAATTATCTCATCGATGGTACCCAAGTAAACTTCAATCGAACCTGCCTCATATCTTACTAACAAGAAGAAATAAATTAATAGAAATGCGGGGCTCTCAAGCAGGAAAATGATTGCTAGTAAACCGATAAATTTTCCTAGAATAATCTCCGAATCATAGACTGGCTTGGATCTTAATAGTGAAAGAGTATCTTGTTCGATTTCACCAGCTATGGCGTCCGCACTCAAAATTACAATTAGTACTTGACCTAAGAAAAACGAAGCATAAAATATGTTGATCAGACTTGCAGTTTGAATTTGAGCCTGATAAAGTGCAATTCCAGTTCCTTTTTGCACGATAAGTCCAGCATTTTGGACTAAAAATATCAGAATCGGAAATACCGTGAAGTACAACAATGATAGATAAAACCTTTTTTCGCGGATACCGGAGAGAAATGTCTCTTCTGCGATAGTTGAGATTGACGAACCATATCCAATAGATAGGGAATTTCTTACTTTAGAAGAAATAGACGAGGCTAGTTCGTTGAATTTACTCATCTTGACTTATTTCTCCGTTTTGAGCGTCTTCCAAAGTTGGCGCCGACACTAATTTGAGGAATACACTTTCCAAGGGATCATGTTCTGGATGGAAGCTTTTGATCAAAAAGTTTTTTTCATGTGCTATTTGTATAACTTCTGACCATAAGCGGCGAATATTACCATTGGCGCTCACCTTTAAAAGATCCTGGTCCAATGTAACCTCAAAACCATTGTTGATAAGCTGATCTACAAACAATTTTGGTTTGTCCGTTTCTAGAATGTAGTTCTCGTCGTAAACATTTCTGATTAGATCTCTTACATTACCCGTGACTAACACTCTACCAGAACTCATGATGGCAACGTAATTAGTCATTCTTTGAATTTCAGGTAGAATGTGTGAGGAGATAATTATTGTTTGGTTTTGTTCTTTTGCCAATCTGGTAATTAAGTCCATGACATATACCCTCCCTTTTGGATCTAATGAAGCAGTGGGTTCATCCAAGATAAGCAATTCTGGATCTCCAATTAACGCATTTGCGAACCCCAATCGTTGTTTTTCTCCGCCTGATAATTTTCCAACGATATTCTGTTCTAAGGGTGACAATCCTAAACGTTCCATAGCATCCCTAGAAAGCCTGTATGCCTCCTCCCGAGAATACCCACGTAATCTTGACATGTACACCAAAAAGCGTAATGTCGATTTATCAGCATGCTGAGTCGGATTCTGAGCAAGAAAACCAATTTTCCTAAAAAGTGGAACTCGTTCTTTCCATGGATCAAGCCCTAGTACCGTAACCTTGCCACTAGTTGGTTTAAGTCTTCCAGTCATCAGATTGAGTGTCGTAGTCTTACCTGCTCCGTTTGGTCCAAGTAACCCAAATAATGCCCCTCTTGGGATCGATAGGTTCATCCTCACGACGATTGGTTTTTTATTCAAAAATTTAGAAACGCTTTCCAGTGCAACAACGACTTCCATTAGAATTTTCTCCTTTTAGCAACAAAGGTGATTACTATCAAACCAAATCCAATACTTTGAAAAGGTATGAAACCTTCAGTTTGAAGGACTTCAGGCGAATCAAGTTCATCGAGAGCAAAAAGTGCCTTGAGAATCTCTACGGCTTGCCACGTTGATTTGACTGTTGCAAACTGATTTCCAGCTTCGCCAAATCCCGAGTTTGCACGTTGTCGATTCAATACAAATTGTAAAAGTATGTCTATTCTGTCAATCTCCCAAATTCTATCCAAACTCACCATTGATTGTATAGCCATTAGGGTTGCTCTTAGGGTAGCTTTTGTGTCCAAGTTATTCGAAAATGCACCATCGCTAGATTTGTAAGCTCGGATGAATTTTGATGCGAGGTCAACTTCTAATGGCTGAAGTCCCAAAAGTGCAAGAAGAATTATGGAATTAGTTGCAAGTTCAAAACCTTCATAAGTTCCGTTGGCGTATTGCAAACCCTGAAGTTCTGTTTTAAGATAATCTGCTGGAATAGTAGGAAATGCGCCGAGCTGAAGTGAGGCTAAAATATACTGATTCCAAATCTGCATTGTGCTTAGATTTAGAGTTAAGGGTGTAATCGTCGTGGTATTCCCCAATTGCGTTTCATTATAGAGTAAATCCATCATGGTGATGTTCAAATAGGTAAATATTGTCCACTGACCTATTGTACTGGAATTTAATTCTAATTTCTGCAAGCCATTGACCGCCGCAATTGTGGATTCCCAGTTGCTGTCTCCACTCTCTGCACTTCCGAATCCTCCATCTGTATTTTGAGAACTTTGGAAAAATAGAAGTACGTCAAGAGAATTATTGATCTCGAGTTGTAGAGTTGTTTTAATGTCCAAAACAAGCTGTGTACTCTCCACATTCACTGATCCCGAGGGAGTATCTGCAAAACCATTTGGGGATAACCTCACCGTGTGCAAAAAGGTATCGACACTGCTCCTTCTGGTCCTTCCTTCTGTAAAATTTGCTGTTATGAGCAATATACAGAAAAATAGGAGTACGAGACGTTGTTTCAATTATAATCATACCGATGGCTCAATTCGGTCTCTTAAATGCTTATAATATCATTCAATCCTAGGGTGAAAATTTAGCTGGCAACAATCTATCTAAAAGCTGTCTGCAAGATTGAATCCATACCAAAAAACCATTAGTATTCCAAGAATTACGGCAAAACGAAGGAATTTCTTTGTTCTTTCCCTATCTTCATCATAACCCGAGTTTGCTTCGGTCATATTCTTTGCTAAAATGATTACTTTTTGAATTCTCTTTTGATGATAAACATCGTTGCTCAAGGAGACAATCGTAATCAACAATTTTCATCGTAGAGGAACAATAAGGAAATCTTGATTTGCCTAATTAATATTTAAATTGGGATCTGATCAATTTTATAGATAAAATGCAACTTGGAATTATGACCAAAACTGAGGAAGTACAAAAATTTCTACTATATACAACCAATCAAGTGTTTAAAGTATTGAACCAAATTATTGAGAAGGCTCCTGACCACAAACTAGGTTTCAAACCTGCGGAGAAGAGTATGCCATTTGGTCATCTTGCTGTGCATGTCTACAATATGTGTTATCTGTATGCAGTTGGACCTGTTACCGGGGGATTTGATTACAGAGATTTCAATGATTTATTTCTAGATCCAAGATATGTCAAAACAAAGGAGGAAATTTTACTGTACGCAGGAGCGGTCAAAAAGAAAATCATCGAAACTACAGCTTTGATTACTGAGAAAATTTTTGAAAAGGAAATTAAATATGATTTTTCCACCGCTCCAGAGGATCATTTTACTCATGGTTGGGGCACTTGGAAACTGCAATCCTATGCATCGCTGATGAGCATTTTAGAAGAAGCAATTCATCATCGAGCTCAGTTAAATCTCTATCTCAGAATTATGGAAATCGAGCCAGTGTTTGTTTATAATTAAATACAAATATCTCAGACCTATAGCAAAATCAATTCTTAGGTACATAATGTTTAGATAAAAAGTCTGACTACGAGATCTTGATCTGAGGTTATTTTCTTGGGATTATCAAATAATGAAAAGTATGTTGGAATAATAATTGTAGTCGTTATCTTGTATATAGTAATAAATCCGGATTTCGGAACGGTCGAAACTGGCACTTTGTGGAATCCACAACTTACAGTTAATGTGATTGATGCAAATATTACTAATCAAACTGATTTCAAATTATTTGAAATGAATACCTCCATGATGGTTGTAAATGGTTCTTTAACGATAAATTCACTTTCTATCCAAACCGTCAATCAAGATCAATTTGGGGATGAAAAATATAGCCCTGTAAATAAGTATCAAACAGAGTTAACAGAAGGTGTCAATTTCATTTTGCTTAGATTTGAGCTTCCTCAAACATTAGATGTGCACTGGTTTCGAATGAATATTGATTTTTCTTACCGTGTTGATGGACACGACGGTGGGGGAAAAATAAGTATAATTGTTGAAACTGGTCAGTAAAGGATCCGCAATATGAATCACAACAGCTTTATTTTGGTTTGCTCAGATAATGGAATTTTTATATCAAGGGAGGAGAGGATTTGACAAGGAGCTAAAGGATGGAATTAGTAGTAGGTCAATCTGCAAGTCGATCAAAAGCAGTAACATCGGACGATA
>JACZSS010000170.1 GCA_022574115.1 Candidatus Heimdallarchaeota archaeon
TGGATTTATGTCTGGACGACTTTTTATTCTAATAGGAATTGATCCAATCATTCGAGAAGTAGAATGTCAAGGAACCGGAAACAAGCGTTGTAAATTTGAGATTACGGTTCACGAGCAAACAAACTAATGAAATTTAAATGATCAGAAATATCGAGGAATATCATTTTTTTTCAGAAAAACGGTACATGATTTTAATAAGTAAATCATATAGAAAAGGTATACAATGTCACGCAGACGCAAAACAGTTGACGATTTGGATGCCTTGCTTCCCAACGAATTAATCGAAACTTCTGCGGGATCCACAGTTGGTGAGTTAAAAACAATTGTAACCCAACTTGAATCTCAAATGGAAGAAATGATAGATAAATATGAAAATAAAATTCAACAACTAACTGACAGGCTAGAATCCATTGAAACTGATTTTAAACAAGTAGTCGACGCATTATCCGGGGCAGGGGGGGGAGGAAGTACTGGTCCACCAGCGCCACCAGGATAGACTATTAGGATATTTGACCTTGGATAATATATGAAGATAGTAGTCTTAAAAATTTTCACTAATTCATTTCGCACTATAACCGAACAGTTAAGTGTAATAGATGACTATATTTTATGTTGGGTCGCTAGTGTTTACCGTAACTGGACACCCCCCGACATTTTATAGGCAGATACTTGATGACTATAACTGAAGAAGAACGCCAAACTCTCCTTAGTATGGTAGAGGATGTTGCCGGTCCAGAGGTCCGGGAAGTAACTATTGTTTTGTTAACATACAAAGGCGAGTTAACCGATGAGATCATTGCGGAAGAACTTGATATCAAACTAAATCAAGTTAGAAAAGCATTATATCGACTCCATGATCTTGAACTCGCAGATTTCAGACGGATCCGTGACAAAACAACGGGTTGGTTCATTTTCTACTGGAAGCTTCATCCTGAAAAAATCGGATCACTTGTAAGTACTAAGCAACGAAACGTCTTAGAAAGAATTAAATCAAGACTGGGTTACGAGGAAGGTAACATGTTTTTTGTGTGTGATTCCCCGGATTGTAGTAGAGTTACATTTCAAACAGCTATGGAACAAGACTTTATTTGCCAAGTGTGTGAACACCGTTTGGAATCCTTTGATAATACAAAAATAATTGCTGTTTTACAGAAAAAAGTTAGTCAACTAGAAGAAATACTGCACTAAGTTTCAACTTTTACCTTCAAGTTCCTTCTCAATGGCGTCAAGTTCCGAATCGATGTTAGATTTGTCAGTTTTTTCTTCTGTAGCAGTTGAAGTTTCAGCTTCGGCAGAAACACCAGCTCCAGCAATTGGAAGGTCTCCATGTGAAGTTTCGTTGATCTCCATTTCAAGGGATGCAAGTTGGTCATCGATGGAATCCATCATCTCACTGTCTAACTCCATTTCCAAACTGGTGACATCTGCTAGAGATTCTGTCATCATGCTAATACGATCGCGTTGATCCTCCATTTGGACCATAGTTCTTTCAACATCCAAAGGACTTACTTGTGCTAACGTTTCCTCGACAATTACACTGCCTTTACCTAATGCCTTGACAGTATCGGCCGTGAATTTAGCAGTAGTGATCGCTTCAACCTGAGTGGATAAGTTTAATGACATATTCTGAATTTGGTTGTATCTCTGTAGAAATAGCGTACTCCTAGTCAATGCCTGCTTTGCACCTGATTTATTCCCTGATTTCAACATCGACTTAGCGACAACTTTTTGCTCTTCTGATTTTCGAAAAAGATTTTTACTTTCTAATTCTAATGAATTTAACTGTTTCTTAAGTGTTTGAACTGCTTCTGCTTCTGTTTTTGACGAGGTCTTCTTATCCTTACCAAATAACCATTCTTTTAAGCCCATATTACATCATTCCTCTTCTTTTCTTAAGGATGCGATTTCTTTCTCCAATTCAGAAATCTCTCCACTTGGTGCGGGTAATCCGCTCGAAGCGGCTATGCCTACTTCTGCACCATATTCGCTCAGTAAGTTGTCAATCTCGGTTTCATTTGTATCAGATGCAAATAGTGAATCCATACTATCTTCCATGATTTCAGTAGTATCCTCGATCCCTTCTAGTGCCTCATTCATATCTCCTACCAAGGAATCAATCTCGGGTAGATTTAACGATGCGTTTGCATCAATTAAGCTCCTAGCAACTCCTTTCATTTCATTGGCAATATCCTGTACTGCCTCAGCACGTTCGAGTTTAAAGATTAATCCATCAATCTTACTGAGCAACGATTGATATCCACGAGCCCACTTTCTAGATCTCACCGTATCCTGTGCATACATTCTAGCTGATTCCATGTCTCCTTTTTGGATTGCTGTTCGAATTTTTCGCTCAGTTTTCCTTTCTTGGTTTTCTAATTTCCGCTGAGATTTAGTCAGACGTCTATTAACTAGTTTCAAATTAAGTATGTGGTCTCGGCTACCTCGCGAAGATTTTCCTCCGCCAACTAACCAACCAATAAGGTCTCTCAAGTTTCAATCACTCTAATCTTATATATAATTAATATAGTGTATAATCTATTAAAAAAAACTTCTCAATACTGACACAATAAACGCAAAATCAATCTGCCTCAAGTATCATTTACTTAACAGGGAAAACAAAGGTATATCTATTTAGTTAAGTAAATTTCAGTGGGTTAAAGAGAACAGGAGAATGACATGAGTCAAAATCTGTATGCACGGGCAAAGAGTTTAGCCGAAAAAGCAGTAAATGCAGATAATGCAGCTAGTTATGGAGAAGCCTTGGAATTTTACTTACAATCTTCAGAAATCTTACTTGAGATGACTAAGTTCACCTCTAATCCCCGCTTAGTAAAAACTTATGAAAGTCGTGCCAAAGAATACATCGCTCGTGCACGTGCCCTGAAACCGCGTGTTGCAAAGAAGAAAACCATTAAATCAGGTAGGGATGGTGAATCAGACGATGAAGACGATAAATTATATGATTCCCTTGAGGATGCTATTGTCTCGGAAAAGCCAGATGTTACCTTAGCAGATGTAGCAGGACTCCGAGCAGCAAAACAAGCACTCCGTGAAGCAATCGTACTACCTCTACTGCGACCAGATTTATTCACCGGTTCACGTCAACCTTGGAGTGGTATACTTCTACACGGTCCTCCAGGTTGTGGTAAAACGATGATTGCTAAAGCCACAGCAGGAGACGTAGAGGCGACATTTTTTAACATTTCCGCTGCAACCCTTATGAGCAAATATCTCGGTGAGAGTGAAAAATTGGTAAAACGACTTTACGAAATCGCAAAGGAAAAGCAACCCTCGATTATCTTCATCGACGAGGTTGACTCCTTAACTCAAACCCGTTCAGAAGGTGAGAATGATGCAACCCGTCGTGTTAAAACGCAGTTACTAACAAGCATGGAAGGGTTAGCATCTGCTAAATCCGATCGCGTGGTAACCATCGGCGCAACTAATGTTCCATGGGCGATTGATTCGGCCTTTAGACGGAGATTTCAACGAAGAATCTACGTACCTTTGCCGGATCCGGAGGCTAGAGAAGTAATTTTTAAGATAAATTCAAAAGGTATCGAAATTGATCCAGACATTCGATTCGAGGATTTAGCAGCATCAACTCAGGGGTATTCAGGATCAGATATCGCCAACATCTGTCGCGAAGCAATAATGGCACCTATTAGAGATCTTGATGTTGGAGATTTAATTGCCGATACCAATATTAAGGCAAGGGCAGTTAACAATAATGATTATCTCAATGCGTTGGAGAGCGTAAATAAATCTATTTCTGATAACGAATTGATCAGATTCAAACAATGGGATGACGAATTCGGAGCTGGATGAGATGTCTATAAAGGAACGGCCTGTAAAAAAAAAAGAGACAAAGAAAGTCAGTCCAAAAAAATCTAATGAAGATATCCTTGATTGGTTAGATGATTTAGAAATAGCGACACAGGGATCAACACAAGAAAAAACAAAAGTAGAGGATGATGTTAGACCCAAAGAAATTCTAGAAGAAAGCCCCGTCGAAAAAGTTATTAAAATTGATGATAAAACCACTCTTCAACTATTCATAGAAAATCTCCCAAAATGGGTATCCAAGCCTTGGATGTACATTCGACCACAATTAGATGATCAAATTACCTCATGGACAGATTCATGGAAAGCCATAATTCTAGATTACTCAAGGCTCCAAAAGATCCATATTATTAATTTGAGTGAACTTAGATCTAGCCATCCGTTTACCAACTCAAATACGAGTAAGTCGATGAGTAAAAAGAATCTAGAATTTATTCTTGATCAGATGATTATGCAGGGTTTGGCAAAATGGCTTGATGACTACAAACTCATCGTAAGAATCAAATATAAAACGGATGAGGAATGGTCTGAAATCATTTATAATTTTTTAGTCGATACAGGTTATGCGGCAGAAATTCTGACCTTATACGAAATTGAAAAAATAGATGAAGAATGGACAACAATACCGCGAGAAGAGCTGGTATTAATTTTCGATCTATTAGTGGATAAAGGACGAGCTGAATGGATTGGAGAGACCAAGGACACGCTGAGATTTAGTTTGTAATTTCTGTTTGATGGTATGTGGAAAGTGCAGTATATTAGAGTATTAATTCTGGTAATTTTGATGGTTCCTACGATCCATATAACTACCGCTGCAGAAGATCTGATTGAGTACAGGAATTATGTCGATCAGACAGATGACTTTGAGAATGAACAATTCCATATAGTTTACGTCATTCCGCAGGGACAAAATGATCGAATGATAGACGTAAATAATGCCATAGCTCGATCAGTAGTTTCATTTCAGAACTGGTTTTCAGAAAGGACGAACTTCTATCTAATCTTTGACACGTTTGATGATGATCTAGACGTTTTATTTTACGAACTTGATCAAACTGATGATGAGATGAGAAATTATGGGGCATGGGTGGTTACTGAAATTGAAAGGGAACTCACAGATGCTGGATTGTTAGTTGATGATAAGATATATGCTCTTTATTACGATGGCGAGTCGGATTGGGCTTGCGGCGGGGCTTCCTGGCCTCCAAATGTACCAGGACAATCGGCTGCAATGTATCTCAAAGCAACGCCCAATCGACCAAATTACATGGCAAACTGTGGTGAAAATCAATTAACTTTTGACGTAAATGTACAGCTTTATTGGGAATTCGCAATGCTCCATGATTTAATACATACGCTTGGATTCATCTCGACGTGCTCGCCAAATCACGCTGCTGCTGGACATGTAAATGATGATGCAAGCGACTTAATGTATACAGGAACCGAATTATGGTTGCCAAGCAAAGTTGATGTAAATAATGATGATTACTTCAACCATAACAATATCGACTGTCCAGATCTAGCGGATTCTGCATATCTTACGGATCTTCGCCCAAATTATATGAACTATCAATATAAAGAATTAACTCATTCAGCCTCGACAACTCAGTCAAGTACCAAAGAAACAAGTAGTTCACAATCGGAGCAAGCTGAACTAGGTGCATCAACAACACCATCACAGAAGTCTGATAACAATCCCGTCATTTTCTCTATCACCATGTTGGCAACTCTTCCTATCATCGTCCGAATTAAACGTAATCGTCTTTAATTATTTATTGTATCTTTTTTATTCACCTAGACTTGGAAACCAATATTTTGTTCCTTCTTGATACGAATCATCCTTCAAAACTAATCCCTGCTTCATCAATTCATCAAGAACTCTAGTTGCCCGTTCTGGAACCCAAGTAGTATCTAGGATGAGTTTTTCTTTGGTAATAAAACCTTTTCTAGAGGCGAGATCAAATACGATTTCCTGATCTTCGGACAACTCAATTGAGATAAATTCGGCAATAAGAACCTCAGAGGTTAATTTGCGTGTTGGTTGAATCAGTTGTGAATCAACTAAAATCTTTAGAGACTTGATCACATCTTTCGGGGGAACAATTTTACCAGGTCTTGATTTGTTAATCTTTAATACTAATTCTGCTACTGACATGAGTCCGCCCATGTTGGCTTTTGCATCTTTACCAAGCTCCAAGATTTCATTTGCCAGTTGATCAAAATATCCTTTGGAACGTAGTCTATCCATCAATGAGGGAGCTTCCTTCCATTCATAAACCCCAATTTCAGGTGGGAGACCTAATTCTTCACGCAACTGAGATATTTTTTCGTATTGCTCTTTATTCTTAGAAATTTCTTTTCCATGTTTCTTCTCTATGCGGAGGTGTGGTCGCTGCTCGGGAAAAGCAAAAGCCATGCCTCTCGAAGATCAAGCCGCCACAATAATCTTAAGTTCTTTTCCATTAACCCCACCAGCATTATTTATCTCTTCAATTGCAAGATTTGCTATTTTTTGTAAAGGAATCCCATAAGCAGCAGCATCTCCTGTTAAGGGAAATATTACACCTATAAGGATTGGTTCTTTTGTCTCT
>JACZSS010000171.1 GCA_022574115.1 Candidatus Heimdallarchaeota archaeon
TGATGGTAAAATTTGTAATCACCTTTTTGTTGACCAATCGATTTAACCGATACGTAATAGCTGGAACAGATAATGACAGCTCTTTTCCCATTTTAGTCAAGGACATTCTTGCATCAAGTTTTAATAGATACAGTAATTTCAGATCAATTTCGTCAAACATAAAATCACCTAATTCATCTCGTTGAAGCCAGCAACGTCCGTATACAAGCAGACTTGCAATGCATCAATCCGATCCATATCTTGGCATTTATTCCAATATTTATCAAAGATTTGATTGACACCGTCACGCAATTCCATCTCAATCTCAACTGTCTACAAACATCGGGAGTGGGGCGGGAAGATTATCTAAGTCGGTCGATCCCGAATATTGATAATGATTAGCCTTATTATTATTTGTTCACACAGATTAAAACTTGAAAACCGCTAGCCTATTCAGTCTCGCTAAGTTAAGCTGGTTAGACGAGAATCAAGGTTGGTTGAAGTCGGGGAAAATCACCGTTTGAGCATTTCTTGAGGTTTTTTTTAGCTTAATGTTTGTTAATAATCAGGTTCCTAATATAATTAATGAAGTTGACTAACCACATCAAACTCATCCCTATTGTTGTCTTCTTACTCGTTTCAATGACACTAAGCATGGCAACGTATGCACATACTGGAGCTGATAGAACAGATCCAAGAACAAATCATTCCCACCCAAGATACGAAAGAAGCGGGTTTCAGGGAGCATCATCGTTTTTGGATGTGACTGGCAGCTTGGAAGTAGATACTGCAATAACATTAACACTGGAAATAGGACCAAATGAAGCGGGCCAAGCCAAAATTCAGGAAAAACTTGACCAAGGAAATTCTAATTTTACAATTGATGATTTCACAAACACGATCAGCGTCTCGCTTCTCAGCCTTGTGGAATTTGAGGATGTTGATGGAAACGGTTTTACTGAAAATGATACCATCGTTTCAGACCTGATTTTGGATACTACAACCCTCGAAGAAGTAATATTTGAGGAAAATGTAAATCAGACAATTTATATTGTTAACTCACAAGAAGATGGATTATTTTCCATGATAATTATTGTAAATACGACTGATAATATTCCTCATGATTGGAAATGGAGCGTTGAGATTGAGTACAATTTTGTACAAACCGATACAAAGCTTGCCATGATCCATGATATTAACATCTTACGTGGTAATTTCTTCCAAGAGAGATATGACCGTCGAGGCGAACACTTGCAAGAACACAAGGATTTACAAGAGAGGAGATTGCAAGATGACTTGTCAAGAGTGCCACTATTTATGAGATGGGATCCCGAGGCAATCGTTGATGGTGAAATCGCTGAAATCGAAGCTTCACGCTATAACGATTATCTTGCTCTTAGCATAATCCAAGGAGATTTTATTGATTACGATCCATCAATCGGTATAGATTCCTCCTCGCTTGATAATTTGGATCAAGAGATCGATCGAGTTGCCAGAAAATTTGCCGATCAAATATTCTCCACCCGAGGAATTTTAATTGTTCTTTTGGTAAGTTCGTTTGTTCTAGTAGTTGCCAAGTTCAAAAGAAACTAGAAGTCGTTGAAAGCTATGAAAGGTCAAATTAACGAAACGGACCTTTATCTCTATCAAAAAAGAATAAAAAATAAAAGCAGAAAAACTATTCTGCTTTCCCTTTATAGTTCTCGCGATACCTACTCAAGTTTAATCGAATTAACCGGGTTAAAACCCGGCTCATTATACCATCATTTGAGAATCCTCGACGGACTCGTTTCAAAATTAGGACATGGTGAGTATGATATCTCCCCCTTGGGAAAAAAACTTCTTGAACAGCTCAAATTAATTGAGCCAGGGGAAATTAAACCCCGAATAAATATTGCTAATGCAAAGGATAATTCAAAAATTGATAATCTGTTGTCAATTATTTGGATTTCTCCTGTCACATACATCGTTATTTTTGGTGTTCTTCTTCTCTCAATCCTTCTTGCGAATGTGGGTGTGGCCTTAGCGGGAAGCTCAATTTATCCTGCTTATCAGTTTTCATACATTTACACAGTGATGTCATTTATCCTCGGATGGGGTATTCTGTTATTGTTAGACCAGATTGATGAACCAGCTCCAGGCTATAATGCGTATCAATATACTTTCACCGTTCGATTGGTCTCGATGTTACCAGGCGCGATTGTTGGTTTGAGCCTTTATTTACTATTTTTGGGGGGAATCGAAGTGTCTCAACTTACGTTCGACATCTTATTTATCCTGACCACTTTTTCGGGATGGATTATCTCAGCAATTGGTATCCAATATTTACGTGCCAAATCGTTCAAGATTGCAATTCAAATTAGCGCTGGAATGATCCTCTTAGATGGGTTTTTAGGATTAGTCGTGATTTTGGCTTTATGAATTCGCAAACAGGGTCTAAGTCTTGTTATTATCTCCAATCACTTGAAACGATCGACCTTATCACTATGCATTACAAATTTATTTTACGTATGCCCTTATAGTTGGACATCTCAAAGAAATCGAGATTTTTCCTGCAAATTTATGAAAGTTTACTTCTACGTTAGTGAGGCTCAATTTGATATACCACCCGTAAGGATGCTTGGGTTACACATCCATTTACCTGGTTCGTTTCTAAATAGATACATCCGCATCTAGTTGACCCTAACAGACTATCAGCACAATATTCAAGATTCAGTCAACTTGTTAGAAATCCTCCATTGGAGGCTAGTGATTGGACTGAGAAGGAGTCCACGGTGACATTAGAGCTATATTGGTGAAAAGATTATCTTAACATCATTCCTGATCACGGATCACGACATTTGCAGGCTATCAAGGAAGCTATCTAAGTGAATTTTGAAGTAATCTTTCCTGGTTCTTTTCCATAAATTCCAAATGGAGCCTTTCGGCAGTGAGACGTAAGTCCTTAATGAATTTATCTTGGTTCTCGAACTCTAGAAAAGCAAATGCTCCTTTGCGAACCCAAGGTCGGGCATTATGGGTATGGAGGCCGAAGGCTAGTAGAGTAACATCATTGTCATCGATCACGTAATGCTTGGTTCCTAGACATAGACCAGATTTCATTTGAAATGACGATAAGTTCCACATACAAAACACTTTGTCAAATCCATCTAACATTTTTCTGACATCAGTTTGTTCATCCAAATATATACAGACCTTGAAAACAAACCAATTTCTTGTCTTCCAATCTTTAAAATTCCAGCCTAATTGTCTAAATAGCTCATCTATGATTTCTTTTTCATCCGCAGATAGTGTTGTATCCCGTCGAGCAATGGAAATCGCATTTTGAACCATTTGAGTGGTTGAGGATTTGAATATCTTTTCAATGGCACTCATGGTTTCTTCGTTCTCATTTGCCTTCTCAATGCTCTCTGTCAAATTTTGTAGGTCGACCTGAATCTGATTTATTAGACTTTGTTCATCTTCGGTAATCACTCCGTCTTTTGAAGCTTTGAAAATTAAGGATTCGATTAGATCATTCAGAGAATAACTTTTCTCTCCCACAGTACAATAGTTACAATATCTTATTTAATCCTAACTCACTTAACATGTGATAATAAAAAATCGATGCAGGAATACATCTTCGATCTGAGAATAGTGAAGGGATTATTAATTCGAAATCAAATTATTGAAATACTTGTTTTATATTATATTTTGATGTGCTTCAAGAGTCGTTAGCTGCAATTTCCAGCATAATGACATCTTTGTATTCTGATGATTTGGACAATGCCTTGGACCTCATTTCAAGATATGAGAAAACTGAAATTGGACAGACTGAACCACTCGTGGACCTAGAAATCAAAATTTGCAAGGCTAGAGCCTTGAGGCAGCAGAGAAAATTCACGCAAGCGTATGACATCATGCAATATGTAAATCAAGCCGCATTAGAAACAAAAAATTTAGTCCTTCAATTTAAAGCCCAAGTCGAATTTTCCTTCATCCTTAACAAACTTGGGCTCTATCAAAACCTAGAGAATCATAACCACAAACGTAGTTATGTCGAGAATGAGTTAGACAAAGTAGTCGCTCTGTTTAATAAGTTAACTCCAAAGGATAAAAAGAAGCTGAAATCAAAAATTGGTATGATGTATAATCTACAAGGCTTGATTAAGTATTACAAACGGCAAATCGTATTGTCATTGAATGACTTTGAAAAGTCATTTAATATTTTAAAACAGACAGAGGATGTTGTACATCTTGGATCGATTATGGTAGATATAGCCTATGCTAATATATACTTAGGGAATTTCAGTGCAACTGATGAAATCCTGCAAGATGCCATTAATCTGACTCAGAGACATCAAGATAAAGAAACATATTTCTGGTCAATTCAAGCCTATGCGGTATTAGCATCATTTCGTGGCCATCTCGACTCAAGTTTAAATCTCTATCAGCAATGTTTCGGTATCTTAGATGATTTAGATAGACCAACATATGCCGCAGACCTATATGGTGCACTTGGCATCATCTATTGGGAAAAGAAACAACTGGGATTAGCACTTTCGCATTTTCAAAAATGCCTTTCCTTTCCACATGATGAAGTTAACTTCGTTACTCTAGGAATGTCTTTATTTTATAGCTATTTGATTCATTTGGAGTTAAATGAGTTAGAGGAAGCTCAACGGATTTATGACTTGGTTATGACATCAAGGGACAACTTTAAGGATCCAGTTTTTGAAATCGGAGCAAATCTTGTTTATGCTTTAAAATTGAAGTACTCGTCATCTCTCGCTGATAAACTCAAAGCGCGAGACGCTTTGGAAGAGATGTTGAACGTCGCGATTCCATTCAACAAAATATACGTGATAATTATCTCCAATCTTGCCGAATTGTTTTTTATTGAGTATAAGGCCTTAGAAAACGAAGAGATTCTTGAAAAACTGAAGAAACTAATTAGTTTGTTAGAGGACATTGGTCGAAAACAAGAATCCACACTCCTGTTAATTGATGCATATCATGTATTTTTCAAAATTCACAGCCTAACAGGTGATAATGTTTTGGCAGAAAAATATATCACTGATGCGATCATTTTAGCTGAAGATCGCAATCTGTCAGAAGTTTCAGCCACTTTAACAGAAGAATATGATCAATTTAGAAAAAATTATCTTATTTGGTCAGATAACACCAATGTAGGAGTAAGTACACCTAACAAGATTAATTCAGATATTACAAAAACCTTGAGAAGCATTGGCCGAATCAATCAACCAACTGGATTGATACCTGAGCCGGAAAAACCGATCATGGTACTATTAATTCAGGAAAATGGGACGTTGCAATTTACTCGTAAATATGATTGGAAGATTACAATGAATGAAAATCTAGTTAGCTCGTTCATATCCGCAATTAATGCCTTTACGCAAAATACCTTCCAGTCTGGAAAACCGATTGAACGAATAGATTATTATGAATATACCATTGTAATACGAAAATTTGCGAAGCATTTGCTAACTTACATATTCACAGGTGCTTCCTACCATGCATTCAAGAAAGTTGACCGAATTATTAATCAAATTAACAATGATCCCAAGCTGATGGAAAAAATAAATCCAGAATTATCTCAACGAGGTATTCACACATCTCTTCAAGATGAAACAGCGCTAGGACAAATTATCGATCACTGTATTTTGGACGATTTTCAAGACTAATTTTAAAGTAACTTCTTTATTTAGACCAGTTCGGACAACATTAGCTTTGATCACGAAATCGATCTGGGTCATACGTCGATGACACTATATGTTTAGCCATACAATTGACTTCTTGGTGAGAAATATAGGATTCATCTCGATATCATACATAGTATATTTAGTCACCACCAAATATTCCTTCGAATTAACTATTTGTCACAATTCTAGCTACCATTATCCCAAACAATATCGTAGATGTAATTGCAGAAATCAAACAATATGTACAGAATCGGTTCAACTTGAAAAACTGCAGATAGATAAGATATGATGAATACATAAATGGCACCAGTGTCAAGATAATTTAACTTCGACTAATTGTCAAAATATTCCACCAACGGTTTGTCATCAAATGTACATTGTCAAATTAACTCTTGAAATCATAAACAAAGACCTCATAGTTCTTGATTTGTGCCTAGTATGGGTCATTTTGCGGTTTTTTCAAATGTTTTCTCAAAATCATCCTTGATTTGGGTAGCCGCTTTGGTATTTGTTTTTCGAATTTGCCTTGATAGATCCTCAATTGCAACTGGACTGGTTGATCGCGAAAGTATTAGAATAATTATGAATGTAAGGACGATGAATTGTACATAGGTACTTGCAAAAAAATTGCCAATCAAACTATCTTGACCTCCGGATCCGACCTGACCAATTTGATCGAGAGGGGAGTCTAATGTTGCTGTCTCCTGACCGGTCAAATAAGGAATAACAACAT
>JACZSS010000172.1 GCA_022574115.1 Candidatus Heimdallarchaeota archaeon
CTCTGATTTATTGATCATCTTCGTCGCAACCCGTTCGAAGTATTCTTGCAAGGTAGCAAAAGCTTTGTGGTCTCTTGCAATACCAACTTCTATCAGGGTAGTTAACATAAGTTCTACCCACCGATTTCTTTCATCAATCCCAATTGCAAACTTGAAATGTCTTTTCCGAAGACGGGCATGCCCTCTCAGTTTCTCATATTCACGTGGTCCCCCAAACTTCTGGGCTAGAAAAAGTGCTTGCCGCTTTTTTCCAGCATCAAGCGTATGAGGAAACAAAGGACGTAATATTGGATCGATCTCGATTTTGCTATAGAATACATCTACGATTTTCTCAAAGGTCACAGTTCCTCCAACCAATTCAAAAATGAGAGAATGGTCAAGTAAACTATCCAATACATCTCTCCTCTTCACCTAAATTAATACAGGTTCGATAGTGCCTATTATTTTGCTTCAGTTTAACCGATACTGATACTCAATAGTTGCTTTGATCTCTACATAAATCAAAAATTTAAGCCAATCATTGCAAGGAAATCTAATAAACTCAAGAGTTTGTTGAAAATCAATGGCAACTATACTTGGACCAGTTACGGATTTTTATCCTGTATTTATGATTCTCACCGGAGTTTCGGGGCTCTTCATGGGTTGGGATCGTGTTTGGAAGGATGATGAAGAAGAGTCGAAACGCCTTCAACTTGTTGGGGTGATTTCTGGCATTTTCTTGAATGTGATTATTATTTTGGCTATTTATAACCGTCAAGAAATAACAAAATATACCATTTTATTTTCTCTATTTTTTGGTATTTCATTATATGCTAAAGCGTTCAGAAAAATACCGATAGCCTTTGCTGTCTCAGCAATCTTAGGATTAATTCTAGCATACTTCACCATACAAGCCCGTGAAGATGCAGATTCAGACATTGCTAACATTCCTTTAAGATGGTTTATATTGGGTATCGCAATTGCGGTCGGCATAATATTCTTGATTAGTTTCATTCAAGAACAAGCAATGGACATCATGTTACGTGTTCTATCATGGGGAGCACTAGTCATAATTCTTGGCATATTGATGGTGCTTCAAGGAATTACCCTATTGCTTGAAATTCCCAATGCTGGTGGAATTCTCGATTATTTACCAGGTTAATAGGAATTTCAGACTAATCGCTCAATAAGAAATGGGGGATCTGCAGACTCCTTAATTATATTCAGGCAAACAAATGTTCTCGAGTTTCCAACTCCATCAATTTCCTTTAGTTCTTTTGTAACAAATTCACCTAAGTCCTCAATATTTTTAGCTCGTGCTTTCAGTAAAATATCGTATTCTCCGGCGATCAAATGAACTTCTTCAACCCTTGCTAAATTTGCAATTTGCTTTCCGATGGTTTCTTGATCTAAGTCTGTTTGATTTTGTTCGAAATTTAGCATGATGAATCCAACTAATGATTGCCCAATTTGCTTGTTGTCGATGTTAATAGTATAACTCTTAATGACTTTATTTGTTTCCAACTTTTTAATTCTAGCGTGGAGCGTACTGCTCTTCTTTTGAATCATTTCCTCGAGTTTATTTAGTGAAAGCTTGCTATTTTCTTTTAGAGCTTTCAGGATTTGAAAATCGAGTTCGTCGAGATGCAACAACGTAGATACCAACTTATGTAAAATAAAACTTTCGGAACTTTGTAAAATATTCGGCAAAACAGCGAGAATATTGTATAATTTCCAAAACGTCAGTTCAATTCATCGATGATAATACGCTGAAATCGAATATTTGGTTTAATTTGTAACACTTTAAATAAATTCAAGACAGCCAACCAATAAGCAAAATGCTTTCTGAAACCGAGAAAATCCAAGAAGATGAGGTTTTGCGCTTAAGGTCGATTCTAAAAATTCAGACAGTCGCACTTAAAGCAATTCACGACTTTTTTGAGGAACGCGAATTTATGCAATTAATGCCAGTCATACTCAGTCCGTATACTGATCCAGTCACCAATGGATCATCTCCAGATCTAACCCCCGGGAGTATTAAATATGGGGATCAAGAATTAAAATTGACTCAATCGATGATTCTAAACAAGCAAGTAGCAATTGGTAATGGTATTGACAAATTCTATATTCTCAGCCCAAATGTGAGATTCGAAGTTGCTGAAAAATTCTATACGGGTAAGCATTTAATTGAGTTCACGCAAGTGGATTTCGAAGTTAAAGATGCTCAAATGCATGACATTTTCCGTTTAGTGGAAACCTTAATTCGTCGAGTGCGGTTGGATATCACTTCTAAAGCAATGGAGGAACTAGGATTTCTCAAGCGTAGGCTTCCAACATGGAATGAAAACTTTCCCATCTATACAAGTCACGAAATGATCGATAAATTTGGTGAGGATTGGGAGGATAAAGCCTCTCAAGATCACTCAACTCCTTTTTTTGTTACCTGTCACAATAGGCATTTTTATGACAAGACGGAGACTGCTAATAATGAACTCCACTTCAGAAATTTTACTCTGTTCTATGGTGAGGGTGTCGGAGTCGCATTATCTGGAGGTGAAAGAGAGAGCGATTTTGATAAGATTATCAACAGAATGAAAGAGTTAGGTCTGAGTCGTTATGATTACGGCGAATATTTACTCCGGGTACAATCGGGAATGATTCAGGAAAGTGCAGGCGGAGGATTAGGAGTTGAGAGATTAATTCGGTATTTAGTGGGTGCAGAGCACATAGGTGACATTCAACTATTCAGACGAATACCAGGTGAAAAGTTTGTTATTTAATCAAAAAGTGGGACCGTTGGAGTAATTCACAGGTGAATGAGATTATCTTTACAAACCCAACAGACCCAATTACAAATAGTTTTGTTAGTTAAATAATATTCCTATTACAAAGAGAGATATGATCTGGCAGATTATTTAATCAAGACTATCAAGTAATTGATTAAATGAATTACCGCGTAATACTAGTCCGCTCCACCTATTACTCTGTGAAGTAATTGATAAATCAAGTTTCGGATCAATTTCTTTGATTTGGTTGCCATGAAGGTTAAAGTAAGATAGATGGACAAGTTTGTTTAATGCAATTGGAATAGATCGTATTTTGTTTTGATCCAAATTAATTTCGGTTAAATTTGTGAGGTTTCCCAAAGTATCTGGAATTATAATAATATGATCCCAATCCAAATTTAAAATTTCTAAATTTTTTAACTTGTCATTCGATCGATTCCTTCCTGGATACATGATCGATGCAGAATACGAGAAATTCTGTTTTCAAATGATTGAATTTGCAGAAAGTTTGAAAAGTCAATTCACACAAATTGTTCTTCAAATAATTCAGGGGGAAACTTCTTACAAATTGTTTATATCGATCTGAGCATTATTCCATATATGACAATGAAATCTAAATTTGTAACAGGCATAGGCGTCACGATCATAATACTACTCACTCTATCAGTATCGGCAAGTATCCATCGGGGTCCACTTAGGGTAATTAGGGCGTCTGATATTACCTACGAATTCGGTACAACTGGCAACGTTCTAGTATGGCAGTATGAAGCGGATGAAACTCAAGATCTTCCAAGCACGTATACCGTAAAAATTGATAATGTTAACTTAGAAAGCCATATTGCGGTTTCATGGGAAGACAACGTCAATATTACGGTTAATGTGGACGGATTGGCATTAGGTGAACATGTTGTAACAATAAGTGTCAATGATACTGGCACAGACGCGGGTTTAGCCCCTATCTCAATGGATATTGCCTTTGTAACCGTAGTTGAAGTAGGGGGACTTCCGACCTCCGAAGATACCACGACCGACGATACAACTACTGATATAACCACTGGAGATACCACATCCGAGGACACATCCTCAGATGCGGCTACGGATGATGAAACTCCGCTAAATTGGAATTCTGTCTTAATCGGAGCTATGGGAGTGATGCTGTACAAACGACGAATTAAATAATCATTTGATGTTGCCTTTTAGACCAAATCTAATGATGGTTCCGAGTATTGCTATTTTAATTCTGAATCGCATAGTAAGAAATCCATTGATGAAAAGGTTTGGTTGAAAATACGGAACAATACTCAACCATTACTACTGATGCATAAATACAGGTTAGAAAGATGGGACTTTATCAATCGGTCTATCGATCGAATGATAAAAGAATTAGTAGTCAGCTAATTGATAAAGTGAACAGCTAAGACATTGACTGGATCGATCGAAAGCTTTCAAAACGGCGAATTTTTCGAATGATGTCAAGTTTACATTAACATATAATCCCTGCTTCTGTATTATTCGCTAAAGCTTAGAAATAAATTCGATGCTAACTGTGAGGAAATTATTATGAGTTCAGTTAATGCCACCAACTTGCATCAATTAGTAAAAATTCTTAAGGATATTAAAGTTAAGCTAACGCCTGAATTGCCAAATTATGCTAACTATGGATTATTTTATTCAAATCACGAAATTTCGACAGGTCTCATAAACGATTCAATTGAAATGAAAATAAATCTTGAAGTTGGAAAATTCCACTACTATGATGCAAAACTGGTTACAGGTGGTCCGTTTGATCTGACAATCAGTGATTTTGACAGAGATTTCCGACAATTCTTAAGCGAAATGGATTTAGAATTGTCGTTCGACCGACTCAACCCGATAACTCTTGAAGAAATGAAACGATTTTCATCCTTTGCGTTTGAGGCTAAAAGGGTCCTTGAGCAATTTAGACTGACATTGGAGGGTAAATATTCTCAAGTATATCTTTGGGGACATAATTTTGATTTTGACTGTGTTTGGTATGGAGATGATGGTAAACAAATAGATGTTGGAGTTTCACCCGGCGATTTGAACCATCCTGATCCGTATTTGTATATCACTCATCATCCATTTAATCGGCAACTTATTCGAGACGAGTTGCCTTTTGGTAGTTGGATTACTGAGCCGTGGAAAGGTATTTTGGTACCTTGGGCAAGTTTAACTGATAAACCCGATCAAGAAATTGTCTTAATAATTCAAGGCTTATTTAATGAAATAAAATTGGGTTTAGAAAAGTATTGATCATTGAATTAAATAGTTTAGTGGGGTTGAAGTAAATAATCACTTCAATGAAGTGCTACACATCCGTGATGCCTGAGTTTTCGTAGATGAGTAGCCCTATAAGATTACCTTTCACTACATTCGAAAGGTTATCATTAAATGATGGGGTAAATCTTGTGTTTACCATTGATGCTTGATCTTAGTTGATAACTTGTATGTTTTAGCAACTCCAAGCTGTTTATTTACCGGGCTCGTCTTTCATCTGAAGCAAAATTATCACAGCAATAAATTCCCTTGAAAGAACCGAGTTCTCTTCTGGTTGCATCAGATTCCATATTTGTCACTGTTTTCTTATTGCTGTTTATTACTTCAACAGGTTCAAGTTCCTCAGATATTTTGGTCACACGCTAAATATGATATTCAAGTATAATAAAGGCATCCTCTATTTGCTAATAATCAAGGGTAGTTCGTTTTTTGGGGATGTGTAAACAGATAATTGATGTTATGACTAGTGAGAGCACCGTATGCATTGGATACTCCAATTTAGCGTCATTGGTTGAACTTTGTTCAACATAGTCAACCAGTTGATATTGAATATATTGGTCAGTAGAAGATCCTTGGTTGGATTCGTATAGTTGAAAAATGGAACGTATGACAACTCCAGTAGTTTTGTTAAATTCAACATTAAATGACGCCAATAGATTGACCGCAACGTTTCCAGCAATCGCATCTGAGATTGTCACTTCTGCAAAGCTGACGTTAAACAATTGCTCAGAAATATATGACGGAAAACTGGAAGACCAATATAATTTAGAGGTGTCATCAATATTCGGTAATAGTTCGAAAGGCTGAGTTGACTCGAAAATCAAGCTCTCCCAATATTTCCAATCTGTATAGACCATGACTCCTAACAAATTGCTTAGATTGATTGTAATCTCAGATATCTCAGTGGTTTGACTCGGGACAATGCCCCGAATAACTTCTCTAGCTGTTATTTCGTTCAGTTCGTCGGGTGTATCTGTGAGAATCTCATATGATACTGTTTGGTTGGTCATCAGGTTATTGTTGGAGGTAGGGACGTTGGAAAGAATCGTTACATTGTAGGTTAGTAAAGATCCCGTTTCAATCCCAATTTTATCAGTGTCGAGATCAGAGATTCCAGTAATTCCATTTCCAGATCCTAGGAGTAGCAACGTAATTATTGGAATGAATATTTGCTTAAATCGATGAGAGCTCATATGAATTAACCCAAAAGGCACGACAACAAATAATCCTTCCAAGATGGTTTTAATGTGTATTTGCATTTTCACACATAATTGCATTCAAGCGATCAACTATGATTTATTTTAACTTTTAAAATTTATTTTTATTTGCT
>JACZSS010000173.1:0-4560 GCA_022574115.1 Candidatus Heimdallarchaeota archaeon
TGAAACTCGGTTCATCAAGCTCATTGAGACTTTAATTTTTCTAATCCGACAGGCATCAGCTAATCCCCTAGCTAACCAATATGAATTCGAATCAGTATAGATGATACAGGATTCAATCTCATTTGATGGAAAAATATTAGAAAGATATTGCAACCACTCTTTTTCCATAACCCAAACCTACAGCCAAACAATCTCTAGTGCTGGTTCTTATTCAAGTCATGATCAAATTCCATATAAAAACTCGGAATCAGGGACTGAGCATAACTAAAACTGTGAGATTTTGCGTACATTGAATCATACAATATTTATTCATTAATCGCTCGCCTGATATCAGTAGAATGAATATTGTAGTCTTACTCAAAATTGTTCCAGATACAGAAACACGATTTCAGATCAACAATGAAGGTACTGATGTTGTTTGGGATGATACAATAGAATGGGTTTTAGGGCCATATGATGAGTACGCAATCGAGGAAGCTATTCGAATTAAGGAAGCCCATGGTGGCAAAGTCATTTCGGTTACAATTGGACGAGGTAAGGAAGAAAAATCGATCAGAAAAGCAATGGCTATGGGTGTAGACGAAGGGGTTCTCATTGAAAACGATGAATTAGTGACAAGTGATCCCACCTCCATTGCCAAGGCATTAGCTGAAACAGTGAAATCGTTGAACCCAGATATTATTTTAACTGGTCGAATGGCTACAGATAGCTCTGATTCCTTTGTAGGTCCAGCTGTTGCTGAACTGCTTAATTTCCCAGTTGTGACTGAAATTTCAAGTTTAGAAATAGCAGATGGAGTGGCAACCGCCATCCGCGACGCATCAGGCAGAAAAGAGAAATTCGAATTAAAGTTGCCAGCAGTGTTCACCGCAGATAAAGGTTTGAATGAGCCTCGATATCCCAAGCTTCCAATGATTATGAAAGCTAAACAAAAACCGTTAGACAAAAAGGGTGATGCTGGAACGCCGATTATTAAAAATGTGAATCAGCTCAAGGTCGAATTTCCTGCTAAAAAAGAGGCTGGGAGCAAAATTACGGGTACTGTTGATGAAATGGTTAATCAGCTCGTGGATGGACTTGCTAATAAGGAGAAAGTACTTTAGGAGCTTTCTTATGTCAATTGCAGTTTTTCTAGAAAGTTATAACAACAAAATGGTCAAAGCCGCAGCCGAAGCCATTAACGCAGCGAAAATAATAGCTGAAAAGACTGGGAAGGAGATGTTTGGCATCGCCTTAGATGAAAATATAGACGAAATTTTATCCCAAGCAGGGAATTATGGTATATCCAGAGTAAAAGGATCATCCCACATAACCCTGTATCATTCTTCGATGTATGCTCGATTCATTGCAAATGCAGCTCGGGAAGCAGATATTGTAATTTTTCCTGGTACCGTCTGGGGACGTGAAATCGCCCCCCAGGTTACAATAAAACTTGACGCAAATCCTGTATCGGATATCATTGGTATTGAGGAAGGAAATGTCTTCAGAAGATCTTTACATGGAAACAAGATACATTCAACTGTCAAAGCGGACGGCAAACTAGTTATTACAGTCCGACCAGCAGTTTTCGACCTTCCAGCTGAAACAGGTGGATCTGCCGAAAGTGAGCCAATTACTCCAGAAACTATGGATTCCGACACATTGTCGAAACTTGCAGAAATCTTAGCAGCGTCTTCAGACAAGGTAGAATTAACAGAAGCCGATATTATAGTTTCGGGTGGGAGAGGTGTTGGTGGACCTGACAATTGGCCACTCATCATTAATTTAGCCGAAGTTTTAGGAGCTGCACATGGAGCATCACGGGCCGTTGTTGATGCTGGATGGCGTCCTCACTCCGAACAAGTAGGTCAAACAGGAAAATTTGTATCCCCAAAGGTTTACATTGCGGTGGGAATATCGGGTGCCATTCAGCATCTAGCCGGGATGAGCACTTCGGAAATTATCGTCGCGGTCAATAAAGACGAGGGAGCCCCAATATTCAAAGTAGCTGATTACGGATTGGTTGGAGATTTATTTGATGTTGTTCCGAAATTAACTGAAGAAATTTCTAGACTGAAGCAAAACTAACCCACCTCTTCCATCTCACTGCATTAGAAGATTAGACAATTGCATAAGCACCCGAAAACAATTTTACCCCGATGGATATATAATAACAAGCCATGGAGAGTTATAATTTCTCAATTGAAAAAAGTATTCAAATCCTCGAAAAAACACCCCTAATCGTTGAGATATTAATGACTAATATTTCAGAAAGCTGGATCCGAGCACCAGATGGAGAGGGCGGATGGACACCATTTGACATAGTAGGGCAACTTACACATACCGATAAAACAAACTGGATTGAGAGAACTAAGATATTTTTCTCTGAAGATGGAAATAAAGTTTTCAGCCTTTTGCGGCGAGACACTATGATTGCGGAAAACAAGACAAAACAAATCTCTGAATTAGTATCTGAATTTACCTCGGTGAGAAAACAAAAAATCGATGCATTAAAAGCGATGAATATTTCCTCATTCGACCTTGATCGTCAAGCAATTCATCCTACAGACGGATTAGTCAAATTAAGACAATTACTTTCTGCTTGGTTAGTTCACGACCTTAGTCACCTGGCACAGATTTTCAGAGCGATGTCAAAACAATATTCTGATGATGTAGGATCGTGGATCAAATATTTGAAGATTTTGAAAAACTGAGATTATTGCATTTATTTTCTTTTGGTAAACTGGGATAATTAAATTAATCGATCAACTCAAAAGTTATCTTTTAGCTCCTGAATCAACGACTATGTAGAAATAATTTATGCAGATGCTAAAGATAACAACTACATAGAAATGTTGATCGAGGTTTTAATTATCCGCTCTAAACTTCAGCTGGTGAATTATGCTTTCAATGAAAGTGATGATCTATTACGACAATCATACGAGCTAGCCGAGGAGAAGGGTTATCATCGTCTAATGGAAATAATAAAGCAAGAGAAGATTAAATTTGATGAAAACCTCGAAAATGGGAGATTTTAGCAAATACGGGTTCAAGTCTGAGAGATCGAACACGACAAATGGGCGTTCAAGATTATGTCCATTCGCTGGTTCAATTTCGATTATGAATTATCCTTTGACAGTTCATCATTTCTCAAAATAAAGTGTCATTGAATCCAAGTATTTTAGTCAGGGTTGAAATTCAATCAATTGTTGCTCAAGGTAGATGATATCGCTCCAAATTTTAGTTTTACAGACCATTCTGGTAACGTAAAATCTCTTCACGAATTGGACGGAAAAAAATTGGTATTCTTCTTTCCCAAAGCGTTCACTGCAGGTTGTACTAAACAATCGTGTTCATTACAAGAAAATTATGTGGACCTAAAAACCAAAGGTGTTTCTGAGGTAATTGGAATTTCCCTTGATAATCAAGAGACGTTAGCAAAGTTCGCCGCAAGGTATAATCTCCAATATCAATTAATAAGTGACAGGGATGGTCGTATCTCTAAAGATTATGGCGTTTATCGTCGGAAATTGTTTTGGAAGTTTGCTGATCGAGATACCTTTATCATCGGGGAAGATAATAAAATACTGGAAGTTCTCAAAAATGGCTTAAGGGGAACAAAATCCAGACTTGGTCTCAAAAATCATGGTCGTGAAGTAATGGAATCACTGGATAATTTGTCATGATTAATTCAAAAATATTTTTTCATTGATGGTAATATACTTTAAAACTATCAGTCCAAATTTATCAGCTATCAATGAGGAGTGCTTTGTCAACTAATTTCAAGGCTTTATCCCCGTCCCGAAGATCATATCAAACAACATGCTTCAAAGTGGCACTGGATCATACGACTTGAGAGTGATTGTTGGACAGATTATATTGAGTCCCGTTTTACTAATATCGAGATAGACGATTTCTACTCCTTCGTAAAACGGACATGCAACACAATCAGCTTGCATCCTACTCTACTTCTTAAACGACTCCAAATCACCTTCAATATTTTTCTGTACCCTGTATTCTTCCTGCTTATTCTTCCCGTCTTCAATGTTTACAGTACAATTTCAAAGGAGATTAACGTCAATGCTTTCATTCAAGCGATTTTTCTTTTTAGTTGGTGTCGGTCGATTTTTGCGTTTAGGCCGACCTATACGCAAATTATCTATTTTATTTGGACTACATTTTTTAGATTTGCATAAATTGGCTTGTTGGTATTGATCAGACCTATTTTTATCAACAGATCATGAACTTTACATCCTACACAATACCCAAAGAAACCTTGCAGAAAAGAGGCAAACAGTAAAACAGATGTTGAAATGAGTACTAACGGAGAACTTGAAATTAAAAGTCCAAGTGAAGCTAAACCACTAACAATAATTCCAATCAGGATTGCAAATCTCTTTGGAGGAGAAAATTTTGGCTTTGGCTCATTTCCGAGGACATTGTTGATCGTTCGGCTGAAAAATACGGTTGGAGAGAGCTTCGGATGGATGTACCTCAGAATAAAATCTCCGAATAAAAATATCAACAGTACAGAAAACTCGGGTCGAAGTAAAGTCGTAAAAGACGTCATGAAAACAACTA
>JACZSS010000173.1:4570-6378 GCA_022574115.1 Candidatus Heimdallarchaeota archaeon
GACGTTATCATCTAAGTACTGTGGGAATTTGATCATTATAACTAACTATGATTTAGTAACTATTTAAGGAATTGATAAGGATATAATATTCGGTAAAGCTTCATTTACTGAGTTTTTAGAATAATTTATGAATTATCGACTAACGATGAGCCCAATCTGGAACCTCCTCATTTATGCTTAGAAAGAAGAAGAATGCTCCAGTTTTGCCTAGCCATTTGAATTTCTTACTCAACATTTTTGTTTTGTCCACATATTCTTCATCTCTGATTGAGGATATATAATTCTCAAAAGATCCATGTTCCTCTACGGTATCGATAAATGATTGAGCATTATATACTGTGGCTTCAATCTTTTTAGGATTCCTGATAATTTTTGGGGATTCCAATGCACGCAAAATATTTCCGTCTCCCCACTTTGATATTTTAAGGGGGTCAAAGCCGTCAAAGATTTCTTCAAATCCTGGCCATTTCTTCTCGACCGTTTTCCATGAAAATCCTGCTTGAAACACAGCTTTGGTCAATATTTCAAAATAACCAATATCGTTTTTGGGTTTGTTTCGGGGTGGAATAATATTATCAATACCATCTTTAGGCATGTCTTCGGATTGATGTAATTATTCAATAAATTTGGGGTCGGGGAAAATCATCAGCCAGGAACGGTAAGATTTTCAAAGTACTTATAATGTTTGACAATAACCTCACTTGGGACATCATACCAACCTGACAGAACCCTGATTTCTTTCATAACCAGATCAGTAACATATCTAACAATTTCTCGATTCTCATGTTGATTATGAAATTCGTCAAAATACATTGGTTTTCCTACAATCATTTCAACGGGTTTCCCCAACCTTGGCATTTTTGCCCCATAAGGCCATAGACCATCTGTACCAAACAGCCCAATGGGAACTACAGGGACACCCGCCTCAAGTATCATGCGAGCCATTCCGGTTCTGCCATTAAATGCCTTTCTTCGCTTCAGAATTGCTCCTTCTGGGAATATTCCAATACAAGCACCCTCCTTAAGAGCTTGGACACATGTGTCCACTACCAAAGATTTTCCCTTTACTTTGGATTCGAGGACGGGTATGGTTCCGACAATGTCATTAATTTTGCCAAAGACAGGATTTGACCATAACGTTCTTTGCCTACCAACGAAACGCACTCGATGACTATCAACCATTAATCCCATAACAAAAGCATCAACGATGCTACCATGATTGGAAGCCAAGATAAAGCCTTGATTTGGAGGTATTTCAAGCAAATTCTTGGTGTTGTAGGTTTTTACATCGTAGGTAAGTCTAAGAAGTGTCCTGAATAAACCTTTGATGACCTTATAAGCCCATTCTGATGTTTTGTATTGCTTTTGTTTAAACACAGACAACAAACACCAAAGAGAAAATTACGATTTAAATCATACTAGGATTAAACAGTTTTCAGTAAAATAAAACAAACGTTATTACACACCACGCAGTCCAAAACTCGTGATAAAAGAGATTTTCACGTCTATAGTAATCGACAATTTGACAGTTAATCTCAGACATCTTGAGCTGGAGAACCAGAGGAGTAATTCTACACCAATTGTGATTCTACCCGGTTTTGGGGGGATTGCTGAAGGATTCCGAGACAACATGAAATCATTGTTCGAAGCAGGTTACTGGCCACTAGTCGTTGATAATCTTGGTTTCGGAGGGAGTGATAAACCCAAGGATTTTAACTATTCCATCAAAAACCTTGTCAGAATAATCTATCGATGGATAAAGAAAATGGAACTCGATCAATTTATAATAGTAGGAACCTCATTAGGAG
>JACZSS010000174.1 GCA_022574115.1 Candidatus Heimdallarchaeota archaeon
CCGACCGTAGTGCGCCATGACATCTACATTATACTTCCAAAGTGATTCTCTAGACAGATCTTTTCTATCCAGAGCATCTGCCATCGCCTTTCCTGCATAATATCCGGTAACCATTGCGGGCCCATGGCCTTCAGCAGTTGTTGGATCAACCAAACATCCAGCATCCCCAATTATTAATCCACCATTGAATGTAAGACAATCAAATGGTGGTCGAATCGGAATTTGTCCCCCACCAGTAACAGTGACATGGTAGTCTTTATCTTTGATATAATAATCATCAAGCGCCTCTCGATAGATCTTTCGCATCGATTTGTCAAACTTCTTATTTTCGCTCTTTAGCCAACCGGTTCCTATGTTTAATTTTTTCTCACCTTTTGAGAAAAACCATAAATAACCCGGAGGAGGAATGGTAGGGAAATATGCCAAAACTATTTCTTCGGGATAAGGATGATCTTCCGTCATATCAACGATTTCTCTAAAAGTGGCGGCAATATGATGGTCTGGAATCTTTTGATGAAGGCCTTCAGAAAATCCTTCGGGTAGATGCTGTCTAACGGTTCCGAATGTTCCTGAACAATCAGCAACCAGTTGGGCACGGATCTCTCGCTGTTCTCTATCTTTGAGATATTTTACTCCAACGACTGTTTCTCCTTCAAAGAGAACATCTCTAACTGGGGCACTGTGGATAACTTCAACCCCGAGATCTGCACATTCTTTCAATAAGCGCTGTCCATAGATATGCCTATCTACGGTCCATCCTGGCGCCTTCAAGGTAATATTTGTACTATCTGTCTTGACTGTTAATTTAGTTAAAGTATCTGAAACTTCGTCACCGTTAGGCATTGCGAGTCCGAATGCTTCATACAATATATGGGGCGAAGCATAGTCTAAGGCATCCCCACAGGTCTTGTTCCCTATTTCTTGAAGTTTCTTTTTGTCTAAGATAACTACAGACTTCCCAAGTTTAGCCAACGTATAGGCAGCAATCACTCCAGCTGGTCCTCCGCCAACAATTATTACCTCGAAGTTCTGTTGTTCAGACATTACAAGTTAATCCTCAATACTGTTATATATTATTTTATTGAAGGGTTCACATTGAAAAACTCGAATGATGGAAACCTAAATTATGCTGAAATTGAGAAATGTTATTAACTCAGTAATCCGGTGTATAATTGTGGATCGACCTAAACAGCTAAAAAAATTTAAACGTAAGTTTGACAAGATTGGCAATTCAGTGAAGACAGCTGTTAAAAATAAAAGCGAGAAGATTAAGGAAAATGTTGAGGAGGTAGGCGCTTCAACTAAGGATAATGAAATCGGAAAGAAGATACTTGACACGTTAACATTGATGTTAATATTATAGAGTTTGAGCCATTGAAAATTAATTTATCGATTATTTTTTCTTGGTTTAAATTCACACTTAATTATTGAACTCAATTCAACTGATTCCAATAAAGGCGTCAAAAATTCTTGAATGGGGTGATTCTGTCTTTGATAACTTGATCCAGAGTTTGGAGGACCAGAACCTAACCTTAGCTGATTCAGATCTATTATGCATATCTTCGAAGCTTTTTAGTGTTCAACATCAAAGAGGCGTTGAGTTATCATTAGTAATTCCAAGTAAGGAAGCCATATCTCTTGCTGAAACGTCTAGACTGAGTCCAGAATTTGCGCAGAAAGTTCTTGAAGAGAGTGATTACGTACTTGGTACATCATATCAATCAATTCTGACTGAAACAAAATTTGGCTTGTATTCCAATGCAGGAATTGATCTATCTAACTCTCCAAATGATTCAGCCATTCTTCTACCGCTCGATCCTGATAAAGACGCAGAGAGAATTCGGCTACAGATTCATGAGCAACTTGGGATTGAGGTTTCAATCATTATCATTGATAGTAAATCTATTCCAATGAAAGATGGAACGATTGGTACACCTTTAGGAATTTCAGGATTTAACCCGGTTGTCGATAAACGAGGAGAAACGGACCTTTATGGTCGGGTCTATATCCTGACCCAGATTAATGTTGCGGATGCAATTTCTGGTATGGCGAACCTTTTGATGGGTGAAACAAATGAAAGAACTCCGTTTGTTATTGTTAAAGGGATGTCGTTTGAACCGCAAATAAAATCTCTCGATGATATACGGATCCCAAAGGAGGAATGCCTCTATTTTGGTCCATTTCAGGGTAGTTAGTTATTCGATTGTTTCCCCACAAATTTTGCAGATGACAGTGGTTGCAACGATATAGCTTCGACAACCTGGACATATTATTGGAGCTTCATTGCTCAAGATTATCTCTGCTGTTCTTTCTGTCAGCGTAAATTGGTCGTACACCGGAATATTCTCTTCTTTCCCAATGATGGCTGTTTTGCGATTAATTATCCATAAGCTAATTAAAAAAACTGATAGGCTCAACGCAATGTAGGTTGAATGTACTATAGGGATGAAATAAATGAAAATCAAAAACAAAAAGAGAAAAAGAAATATAAATGAGAAAAAATAGAATATTAGGAGGTAAAACCCAGCGAGTACACCGTACAAAAATATAGTTCCAAGCTCTTTTGCTATATATTTGTTTGATTCTTTCTCGACGGCTTCAATCGACAACTCCTCCTCGTCTTCAGCAAGCATAGTGTTCTGAATTTCGTCTTTAATTGATATCCACTCATGGCTCAGATTAAGATCGGAGAAAACTGGGTGAAAAACTGTTGCAAGACTGACTATTAGTGCTGTGGATATCATAGCTACAAGAGCCGCTCCCTCGAAAGAACTGATGAATTGAATAATCCAAGGGACCTGTGAGAAATATGATCCACTTATTCGTTCAATAGTAAAACCCACAAAGTAAAATGAAAATGTCCAGAGTACCAAAAAAAAACCTATAAAGCTGATCAGGAGAATAATTCCAAGAAACTTTGTCTCCTCATCTTGTCTAGCCCATAATGGCTTAAATTCAAGATATCTCATCCGTGGCATATTGTACCTATCCTTCTGTTCCTTTCCAACTAATTATTACTTTAAACTCAAACTTTAACATCACGGATATCTTCTCTGAAATGGGATAATTCTGCAAAGGAAATCAAATAATCATGTATTAATCATTCTTCGCAACGATTGATATCATACATTTTATTTTCCGACCAGCGATTTTGGATTCATGTCAATTATTTCGATTGTAATCGAATCAAGTGCTGATAAACTCGGCGTGGGGATTGTCGATTCTGATGGAAATATATTAGCCAATAATATTAGGACATTTAAACCAGGCATTGGAAAAGGAATAATCCCTCGCGAAGCCGCTGAGCATCACGCCACAAACGTTCCAGGTCTAATTAAACTCAGCTTATCTAAAGCCGGGATGGAGGCTTCAGAAATCGATTTGGTCAGTTTTACTCAGGGTTCTGGTATGGGTCCCTGCCTGCGTATTGATGCTGTAACTGCGAGGACTCTTGCTGTCCAGTTAAACAAGCCAATTATCGGGGTCAATCATCAGGTTGCTCACGTGGAAATAGGTCGGTTAATAGGGAAAATGGAGGATCCATTGGTGCTTTATGTCAGTGGAGGTAATTCACAGGTCATCGCCTTCGCTGAAGCAAGATATCGTGTATTCGGTGAAACCCTTGATATCCCAATCGGAAACTGCTTGGATGTTTTCGGCCGTGAAATGATGATGGACAATTCGGTAATTCCAATGGGTGCAGCAATTGAACTCAAAGCAAAATTAAGTGATGATTACGTGGACCTTCCATACGTTGTGAAAGGAATGGACCTATCATTTAGTGGTATCTTGACTGCGGCAATAGAAAAAGCCAAACAGGGAATCGAGCTTGCTACTATGTGTAATAGCCTCCAGGAAACCGTATTTGCAATGGTTACAGAGGTTACTGAACGGGCATTAGCTCACACCGAAAAATCAGAAGTTCTAGTTTGCGGAGGGGTAGGTTCAAATGATCGATTAAAAGAGATGCTGAATGAAATGACAAAAGATCATGGTGCACGCTTTGTAGGTTTACCTGCTCCAACCGCAATTGATAATGGTGCCATGATAGCTTGGCTAGGCATTCTTATGCACAAGAATGGTCATAAACAACGTATTGAAGACACGTTGGTTATTCAGAATTTCAGACCTGAAACTGTCCCTGTGATATGGAGAAGTTAATATGAGTTTCATTGAAATGGCCAAAAGTTCACGGGCGAGTTGCAGAATTTGTAAATTAAAGATAGAGAAACTTACACCCCGTTTAGGCATAAAATCGTCGTTCGAAATGAGAGGGAGGATCGTTGAGTCATTAAGATGGCATCATCTTGAGTGCTCTTTCGAAAAATTAGGTGAAGAGGTCGCAAATGCTGAAATTCAAGCCGATCTATCAGCTGAGGACATAAAAAAAATTGACAGGATTAAATCAAAATTTCTTTCGTCTGGGTTGGATGCTATAGGGATTTCTGATCTTACTGAGCATGGTGTTCGTAAAAACGTAAAGGCTACTGTCTTAAAGCAGATGCGTGTCCGTGAGATCGAAACTGACTCAGGAAAAACCACAAAAGCTCGAACCGTTTACGTAGAATCAGATAAAATAAGACGAAAAATTGTCTTGTGGTCAAATCAGGTTGAAATTGAGCTAAAACCTGAGGATCAACTTCTCATAATTCGTGGTCTAACCGAATTGGGTTCGGATGATAAAATTCTTGTCAATGTTGATGAAAATGCCAAGATTTTGATTAATCCCTCTGATGAGCAAACCAAAAAAATAACCAAAGCTCCAAAGATATTTACAAGTGATCAATGGAAGCGACCATCTGGAACTCACGTCAAATTTGAAATTGCGAAAACCTCAAGAGCTAAGTGTTTTTTGTGTGGAGATAAAATTTTGAAAAGCGAATTGAAAATTGTCAAACCAGTTTGGATTGAAAATGAAATGGCCAAGCGGCACGTACCAGGATCCTACTCATTACATCTCAAACATGCTTTGGACGATGAGGATGGTGCAGAAGTTCTTAAAGAGGCAATTTCAAGGATTTCTCACGATATAATTGATGATTTTGGGTCTGAATTGATCGATTTGCGCGATTCTACAGAAAACTCAAAAATAAAAAAATTGCTAGATGAAGTCTTGATCAACTAACGTAAAATACTCTATCTTCTCTTACATCAAATTTATCCCTGAATTCACTAATTTCGTCTAGATTTAAATCAAGGAAGAGTGATGCTTCTTCTTCGTGTAAGATACCACCAACAAATTCACCAAATGGCGAATAAACTGCTGAATTGCCTCCGTATATATAATCCGGATCACTTCCTACACGATTTAGTCCGACGACAAACATCTGATTTTCAATAGACCTGGCCTTCAACAATGCCGTCCAATGATTTATGCGAGTGTTTGGCCATTCTGCAACGATTAGTAGAACATCAATATCTAGATCTGCTAGCAGTTGATACATCACAGGGAATCTGAGATCATAACAGATAGACAAACCGAATTTCACCTTATTTATAATACCAGTAGAGATATCTACTCCATTGGAGAATAGTCTTTTCTCACCCATGGGTCCAAAAAGGTGCGATTTACGATACTTTGAGACAATTCCGCTAGAAGAAACGAGCACACCAGTATTATAATATGCAACACCGTCAAATTCCGCAATCGATCCGTAAAGATAGATCTTGTGCTTGTCACAAATCGAAATCAGGCGATCGATAACCTCTCCAGTATCCTCAGTAAATGCAGTTTGTTCCAGGGCTTGTTTACTATATCCAGTTAGAAAGAGTTCAGGTACAAGCACAAGGGTATTTTCTATTTCACTTTCGTTGTCCAATTGACGTTCCAATTTCAAAAAATTATCATCTGGCTTTCCAAATAGAACATCCATTTGGTAGAGTAGGACTTTCATTGTGTATTCTACATAAATCTTTGAGTCAATGTAATAACTTCTGTTTCTTCATTGAACTCCAAAACACCGGCATTTCTCAGCTCGTGCATTGCCTGTCGAACCTTAAGTGCTGAGATTCCTGAAGCTTGTACCATTTCAGTCAAATTCCATTCTTCTTTATCTCCGTGAAGTATTAAGAGTAAACGAACATGTGGACCACTTTCAAAAACTTGTTCCATTAAGACTAAATAGACATCCAACAATTTTAGCGCATCCACATCCTTTGTAGTCGATTTTGACATTGATTCCAATCTACTTACAGTATCAGCTAGTTGTGAATCAATATGATCAATTTTGGATTGGGCTTCATTGTGCTTTGCTTTTAATATATCATAGTCTTCTTTAAGCTTTGTGTAACTTGAGCTAGCCTCCTCCTGAGCTTCCTTTAGCGCGATTTTGGCTTTATCCCA
>JACZSS010000175.1 GCA_022574115.1 Candidatus Heimdallarchaeota archaeon
CGAGGCGCAGCAGGCGTTGCGGGAACGCATTGCCGCGTTGGAAGGACAGGTGGCCGAGCGCGACACACAGATCAGGGCGATTTATGCATCGACCTCGTGGCGCCTTTCCGCACCTATCAGGTGGGTCGGGACCGCCCTGAGGATTATTCGTCGATCGTCAAGGTAAACGCGATGGGCTTGCCCGATCTCTGTTGCGGAGGCTTGCGCCGGCAATGTCCAGATCAGCGCCTGCAGCCCCAATTTCCTGATCCTCGAGTCGATCCAGGACTGGAGCGGTTTTCACGCCGATATTCTTGTGATCCACTGTGCGATATACTGCGAGTTCTTCGTTGTTAGATGTATAACCACGAATTTCAAACGTTAGATGTTCAGCTCCCTTAATTTCTTTAACTCGAATAATTTCTGGTTCTCGTTCTTGGATTAGATTTTGAGCAAGTTTAATTAACGGAGAATCAGGAATATCCATTAAGGTCACGTCATCATCCACACTAACTTCCTTTATCTTTTTCTTTTTGGCGGATTTGCGTTTTTTCTTTTGTGGAAGTGCTTTTAACAGGTCCAAATCTTTGATTAATCGAATTTTTGCTTCCCTAAGTTCCTTTTTACCGGCACTGGTGGTACCTTCACCTGCCAGAAGAACCATGTCTATTTTTTGGTTTTCTTTCCTAGTCACCATTAACCGAATGTCTTCGATATAAGCTCTACGTGGTCCAAAGAACCAAATGATCCCCGCGAGCTGGGCAGATTCATTAAGGACTTTGACCTCTAAATAATCCCCTTTTTCTCCCTGACGTTCTTCGAAGCTAAGTCGGCCCCCATACTGATCAAATAGCGTGAAAAATTTCTCTTTATTTTCTTCAACTAGTTCGACTAAAGGATTCTTCATTACAGCGTTGGATCTCCAAAATCTTCAATTTATGCATGCCTTTAAATTAAGTGATAGTTCCCCTGTGGTTAAAATAGTATTTCCCCATTCTAAATTAGCCAATTTGCGTCACCTGTGCAAACGAGTTAAATCGTGCCGTTGGTCATGTAAATCAGGATCATGACTACTTCGAAAGAAGAAATAGATGTGGCTATCGACGAACTGGAGTGGGGTCATCCTGAAACGAGGAAGAAAGCCGCTATTCGCCTGGGACGCATCCGGGAAGAGAGGGTGATACCTGCACTTCTCAAGGCAATCAAGAAAGATGAGTATAGCTGGACAAGAATTTCTGCCATTCAAAGTCTACTGTGGATTGCAGATCCTGAAATCATCGATCCATTAATTGAAGTCGTAAAAAACGATCCTGATAATCTGGTTCGGAAAACTGCAATAGAGGCTCTTGGGTCGTTAAAAAATTCAAAGGCAGAAGCTATTTTAGAGCAAATTATTGTAAATGATTCAGATAACGGAGTAGTTACGACTGCATCTGTAGCACTTCAAGTTATCCGAAGTAATGGTTAAGCGCAAAGAATTGCAAAATGATCCGAGATGCCCCGTTCTTTTATTGAATAAAAATAAACTCTTAATATTCAGCCTGATATTTAGGATTTGTGGAAAAATCCTCATTAGTAGTGGGATCAATTGGATTTGATCATATAATTAGTATCATTCCAAGTTTTAAACAAGAATTACCATTAGACAATGGTGAATTAAATAAGGTCAATATGACGTTTGTTTCGAGCACGGATACTAAAATTATCTATGGAGGGACGGGGTCTAACATCGCATATTCCCATGCGTTGATTAATTCGAACGTTCTGCTTTTCTCAGCAGTGGGTAATGACTTTAAATCCACTATGGGTCGAGAACTCGCTACGATGGGGGTTGATGATCGAACAGTCGTGTTCGACAGGGATACGGCAAGATCGTTACAAATTACCGACAGCGCCGGTGAACAAATGATTGTTTGGCAACCTAATGCATACGAACATATTGGTGAGTTATCCCTTAATGAGACAATTTCATCTACAGAAATCGAACATTGCGATCAGGCAATTTTTTCCCCTGGAACTCCTCAATCAACTATCAAACATCTGAAGAATTATCGAGTAGCTAATGATAATGGAATTGCTTATTTTGATCCTGGGCAAATGGTCAATCACTATTCAAAGGAGATATTTGAAGAATGTTGTAAACTATCCAATGTGATTTTAGCCAATGAAGTTGAAATGTCAAAGATTGAGAAAGCCTTTGGATTTTCGATTCCTGATTTACAACATAATTTAGATCTGGATGTTATCATTACTCTTGGGGATGCAGGGTCCAAAATTCTCACAGCTAATGAAGTCATTCATGTTATTTCATACACTGAGGGGATAGATGATTCTATCACATTAGAAGGAACTGGCGCGGGTGATGCATATCGCGGTGCATTATTAGGAGCACGAAATCATGGACTTGATCTAGTTGAAGCAGCTAAGGTAGGAAGCGTAATTGGCGGGCTCTGCGTTCGACACCCAGGAGGGCAGTTACACAAAATCAACTGGGAGCACGCGAAAGAATTGGCTCAAAAATTGTGATCTTAGAGTGCTAAATTATATTTTTGTAAATCTTGCCTGGAAAACTGATCCGATTACGAGTTGGCTAAGATTTCTACATCAAGGATCATCTAATTATACTGATGTACAAATCTCTATGGGCGACAAATTCAATATTGCATTTTTGTCGAGACGGTTCTGTATTGGTACTGATTTAGCTGGCCCAGGTTGGGTGTCTTGCATTGAAAGACAGAAAATTTTCCACCAAGCGAATTTGGTCACGGGTAAATATCAAGAGATCGAGGTTGAAAATAAATACAATCAATGTTATCTTTGTAGACAACAAAATTATTTCAGTTGTAGAATAATTTGTACCGGCGTAAAATGTGAACCTTCATCTGAAAGAGCTTTCGAGATCTGCCAACCACCGGATACTGTGGTATACCTGACGCATATTGGCGGACAAATTAAAGTTGGTGTGACGTTGGATATAACTCGTAGGTGGTTGGAGCAAGGTAGTGACCAAGTTACTGTGATTGCACGGGCTCCCGGTTTGGAGG
This sequence comes from Candidatus Heimdallarchaeota archaeon, assembly GCA_022574115.1. GTDB lineage: Archaea > Asgardarchaeota > Heimdallarchaeia > Heimdallarchaeales > Kariarchaeaceae > LC-2. Next base: position 3,024 of record JACZSS010000175.1, read on the forward strand.
CAAGAAGAATAGAACACCAGATATCTGAGGAATTATCGGTAAAAACTCAAATCCGCAATACGACTAAAATTCGTAATTTGTTAAACACCAAGACTGAAGAGGTAAAACAAGATCTCCAAAACAAAGTTAGAGATAGTAAAAGAATTGTGGATAATGTTTTATCCGCCGGCCCCGGAGTTGCTTTCAGCGACCCAAAAATAGTTAGCTTATCCAAATATTATGGAGATTTAGAATTCCATAGACGTGTAACTGAAATTGAACCGATTCCCGGTACAGAGTTTGGTGGAGACGTTATAGCCGTAAAGGGATCAATTAGCATTGTTAAGAACGCCATGTACTACTACGCCTTAGATACTAAGAAGTTTACGTCAACAGAATTTCAATTATTGGACCGAACGGCGGTTATTGAAGGACAAGCCTCATTAGATGAATGGTTTTAACCAGCAAAATATCTAAACTCTATTGATTTTCTCCCTAAGTGTGAAATATCAAGATCAAAAGCAATCGAAGTGTCGCAATAATTCTCCACATAGTCTTTGATTTTTGATGAATTTTCCATTACTTCTCGCTTCATAGGGAAATATTTCAAGAAATTTTGACTGCATATGAGAATAACCTTTGACTTTGCTCGTGATGTTAAGACATTAAATCGATTTAGCTCATATATGAATTCTTCTTCAGCTCGCAACTGATCTTTCGATGAGATACCAATTGTTCCAATTATCAAATCTCTGTCTGATCCTTGAAATTTTTCAACCGAGAAAATAGTGCCCCTTAGCCCCTCCATGAGTTCATCCTCGTTAAGCTGACTAAGATTATTTGCAATCATAAACATGAATATATTTTGAATGATCAGTCTACTTTGCGCGTTATGTGGAGCTACAATTCCTACTTTTTCTGTCCAAAACTTAATTTCCTCCTCTCGTGTGGATGGTTCAATCATATTGAAGTAACTCAAAATTAGTCTTTCTGCAACGTAAGCTTCAATTTTGGATATTGCAGTTTCATACTTTTCATTGTGAACGATTGATGCCACAACTCGGTTAGGATTAAGAATTTCTTTGATCCAATTATCCTTGATCTCCTCAATATTCCCCTGCAAGGTTTGGTTTGCCATATTGTCAGAAGGGACTAGGTTTGAATAAAGACCTAATCGCTTGGTGAAACCGACGATATGTTTGTGGGATCGATAATTAACCTCGAGTTGTATGGGTTCCAATTTATGATGTTCTACGTAGTAGCTAAATAAACTACCTAGAATATTCTTCAATTTCTTAGGGGGTTCTAATGTTTGAACTGGTGGAAGTTGGTGTTGATCACCCACGATTATGACTTGAGTCATATTTTGTGGGTCTATATTGAGATTAAATTGGGGATTAGATATATCAGAGGTTTCCTCCTGATTACCTGCAATAGTAAATGATGTGGAATCAAGTTCAATTTTGGGTGATTTGATGAATGCAAGTGATGGGATAAATTGATCTAAAGGTAGCTGAGAAGCTTCATCTACAATAATGACGTCAAAGTGAAAATCAGCCTTAAAACATCTAACTTTCTTGCCATTTTTTATTTTGACATCGCTAAGGTGATAGATTTGATGTGGAGTTCCAAAAACTATGTAATTCCCACTTAAGCTCTCTTCTAGCGATTTTGAGCTGGTCACAACTCTCGATTGGCCATCTAATTTCCAAGTTCCTCTGGCAAAAGTCAGATCTCTGGTGTATTTTGATTTTTCTCTAGTTCCCGATCGAACAAATATTTTCTCAATTTCCTTTGCTTGGGTTTGACCATCTTTACCCTTCAAAGTAGCAATTTTTTCTGCAACGACATTAAGCGCCTGATAGGAAAAGGCAGTGATAAGAATCCTAATAGATTTCTTCGACTTGTCTGCTCTGAGGATTAGTTCATTGACAAGAATTGCAATGGTTTGACTCTTTCCCGTTCCAGGCGGCCCTTGTATTCCAGAAATGACCGAATTAACTGAATTTAGTATTGCTTTTTTTTGTGATTGGTTAGGCTCAAGAATAAGATTTGACAATAATTGGCTTTCTGATGAGGTTTTCAACCCCTTGAAGTAATCTGGATAGAACATATAAAGTTCATTTAATCTAGCAGATGTAGATTTTGGAACTTCAATCTCAGTGGATAAAGACCAAAGGTAAGACAACCTCTTGCCGATCCACGAATCACCCAAACCTGTCGATCTTAATAGATTGTATAAACGATTTGACCAGTAGTCTTGGCTGATAGGATAAATATACCATTGTTTTGAGGTGTCAAGCTTGGTGTATTCACTAAAGAAATCAACATACGATTGTGGTATTTTTGTTCCATCATCTTCTTCGAAAAAGTTTACTTTGGGTTCTGGATTCGTAAATACGGTGAAACAATTCTCATTTTCATTCCATCTGTAGTTTTTTATGCTGATCTTCCATTTCTTAATTTGATTATAATCTCTCATCTCGGCTGGAACTAAAATGAAACGACTACCTTCATTCATTTTAACATTGGAGGAAAGTCCTTTCAATTTGAATTTGTATTCGAATGAAATTCCTCCTTTAGGTCCTCTAACCGATGAAACTTCCAAATTTGAAACTTCCGCTGCAGCTAATTTGGCAATTGAGAATAAAGGAAAGATATGTCTGAAGTAATCAGCTGCTAATTCATCTTGATTTCCTTTCAGACGCGAAAACGCGAGCCAAACATGAGAGATTTTATTATAATTTAATGGTAGAAATCTAAAATTCATGTTACTAGACTTGATCGGATAGGACTGGTTTGAAATTAAATTTCGTCCCTTTGTCTGAAAATGAATTCGTAGACTATCAATGCGATTAATTTTTATTAGCAGCTGACGTTTTAAGCCTTCCAAGAGATCTTGGGATGCGTTAGTGTCCCCTTCACCCAAATACTGATGCCATGGACCAAAATCCATGTAATTAAAATGATCCGTCCAATATCGTTTACTGAGTTTAAACTTATCTTTGTCAGCGTTGTCCTTGTTTTGAATGTGATGGAAAATATCATGCCATGTATAATTTAGGAGCAGAGGGTACCCAAAACTGCTTTCAGCAAATACACGAAGATCATATATTTTTTGGGCATGGTTTTCATTCCTAACACCTGATTCTGATGGTGAGAACCAATTTAATAGGAAGGCGAATCTTTTTTGAATCTCGGGATTACTAAACAACTCTGCCATGTTTCGTTCGAGTAAATCTTCCAGGATCCCTAAAATTTCTGCTGACCAATAGAATATTCCGGTGCTTGGTGCAATTCGATAGGTTCTACCT
>JACZSS010000176.1 GCA_022574115.1 Candidatus Heimdallarchaeota archaeon
TCAACAGTAAAACGCGTGGTTACCGGCTCGTAGGGGCTACCGGGGGTTGTTGTGAATTCGCTAATATTTTCTTGAGTCCAATTATTCTCTGTATTTACATCATTGGCGACACCATGAATCGAAAGATTGACACAGGAATGGACATCACCAACGGGTGTCCAATCAGCGCTAATTAGATAATAGTCATCAGATGGTACTAAATTAAGTGCGTGATTTGCATTATGTAACGCTCCATGTAGATTTCCTTGTCTTCTGTCTAGGAATGATTTTTTCAATAATAGTAAAATTGCGGTTTCTTTAGATTTAGTTTTTTCTTCCTCAAGCCTAGTAATTTCAATTTTTGCTAAATCATAATCTCCAGCTAGAATTAATTGGTTAATAGAATCTAAATTGTTCATAATCTTTGACGAATTCAAGTAACGTCTACTGTTTTCTGCGCCAAACGCGATTTAATAGAAATACAGGAATGATAAGCAGGGGAAGGATCAACGGAGTTTCAGTTACCGTTGTAGTAATTGTCGTTGTGAAGGTGGTCGTTACATCCCCTACTAATGTTGTCTCTGTTACCGTTTGAATTTCTGCGGTCTCTGTACTTGTAACTGTTAGAGTTCCTTGAGGAAGAAAGTCTTTTTGATCAAAATAAACATCTTGCAGAGCAGATCTAGGATGGAGATCATCATTGTCAGAAGTTCCGCTGACGGAGTAATTACCGCTTATCCAATCATCCCAAAAATTACCGTCAAAAATGTTGTCCGTACCATTGTCATTTGCTTGAGGTTCCAAACCATTGTTGACGAAGTTATTATCACGTACATCGATTTGTGAGGTGTTTGACCAAATATCAACACCAAAATTTTGATTCCCCGTAATGTTGTTGTGTTCTATATCAATAGATGTGCCGTTCTTTACCTCGATACCATTCCCCTGTGGGTGATCCCCTTCTTGATCAAATTTCAAAAGAGAGTGTGAGCACATACCATTATCTGAAACATCATTGCCCATTATTGTAATATTCGTTCCCTCCTCTATGGTTAATCCCGCAGCCTTATTGTGATGTATTGTATTATTTACAACAACAGAATCACCCGAAGGATCCCACCATCCACCACTCCCTCCATGAGTAGCTAAACTCAAGAATAATGTTCCATTACAATTTCCATTATATGAAATATCATTGCCTTCTAATCTCGTATTAAAAGAGTCAACGAAGACGACTCCGTGAATTAATGCACCAGTTATGTTATTGTTTAGAATATATGTATTGTTTATATTGTCTAGCTTTATTCCGTTTCTGCCACCAGTAAATAGGTTATCTTTTACAATAATGTAGTCAGTAGTGTCTTCTATCAACAGTAGACTCGTACCATCTCCTCCAGTAAAATTAAAGTTTGAGATAATATATGGATCCGTAGGTGTCCCACTACCCGGATATCCACTAGCGTTTCCATTTCCGCTAATTACGATTGGACCAGTGTCGTTATAGAGTGCCAAGCTTATGTTAGTCAATTGTGGTGTTGAATTGATTTCGGTGCTTGGCTGTGTTCCTATACTGTTTATGACTACTATGGCAAAGATCAGAAATAAACCGAGCCAGATAGCTATTATTTTTGAATTAGACTTTTCATGTGTCATAAATTTCACGAAGACTTCTTATTTTTGATCCCAGTTTACCCTTACAATAAATACTTTACGAGCGCATTGATAATAAACTATCAAGTTTTCTACTGTTTGATTAGTTAAAAAAACGAGGCTACCAGCAAAATTACCAACTTTCAAGCTTTATCTTACATCTCGATAATTGTTTATTTGCAAATTAAACTAATATGATATTATGCGATCTGGGTAAATAAGCTCTGATCTTCTCTTAGAAAGTAGATTCATAATTCCTTACCCCTAAACTAGCTTTCATGATCGGCATTAGCTTGCCACAATTAGTACACGTTGGATCGCTTTCTCCGATAACAAACTAACAATTTGGGCACGATAGTAATTTTTGCCCCTCGGACCTTCCGGGTTGAAAGATATTGTCAGGGAGATTGATACCCAAGTGTTTTAGTTTCCGGATAAATTCCGGATTTTCTTGTAAAGTTGGCATAGGTCGAGACTCTTCTGAGACCAATTTGCCATGAAACGTATGTCCTCATCAACGTCATTTAGGACCAGATCAAGTATGATCTCTGCCTGCTCTAAGTAGACGACAATTTCATCTTTGTTTCAAATAAATGGATCCATTAGCATTTTCTTGATTTCATGTTCATCAAGAGATGAGACATTTACCTGACGATATTTAGGATTCAATGCTTTGATGAAGTCACTCATTACCTCGGGATTTGATGAATTCATCACCCAGTTATCTCTTTGACAATAATACCACTTATCGAGTCTAGTGTAAGCAGCCTTTACTCCCACTGGTTGATAAAGACTTTTCGTTTTATATCCACATTGCCGACAATTCGGTTTAGTAGCCATGGTCACCTTATTTCCAGTAGGTTGTGCCATAATATAGTAAACCCATGCGTTGTAATAAGAATTCACAGTTTCTGAATCTATTGGAATGGATTCGGGAAACGGTATACGGAATTGGGATTTTTTTCAATATATCTTCTAATGGTTGTCAAGTATTGATCAATCCATTTCGTGTAGCTAATATCTTATCGAATTGTCGCTATACTTCGGTTGACCGCATATCTATCAAATAAGTTTTAAGACTACGGAAGGTAGGTATGATGAGAGAAGACAAAGATCATTCTGAACTAAATCTCTCGAAATAATCAAGCATGAGTAGTATAGTGGTAATGACTGCCCAGTTAAGCTCGGTAGTCACCATACGTATTCGTCCCTGCCAAAAGATCAACGTATCTCGTTGTACGGACGTGACCCGGGTTCGAAATTGTGGCGTTACGTCGTCATAACGAATCTCCCGGCTCATGCACCATTTTTTCTTGCTTATGTCTTGAAATTAAAATGATAAAATAAACACATACAGAGTGGATCTACGATGTGTTCATTGAAAAACGGACCTGAGGGAGAAAACAAAACCTCCCGTGCGAATCTTTTTATGTAGTTTCAAGGTAGATATTCAATGACATTTGAAATTGTAAGTTATACTCCTGACATGATAAAAAAACAAGTGGATTTGCTCTGGGAAATCACAGATCAGTGGGATTATCCATTTGGTACGTCGTATGCGTCAGTCGAAAAGCAGTACTCTTCTAAAAATTTTGATCCTACAACAAGATTTTACGCAGTTGAGGATGGTAAATTACTGGGGTATATTACCTCCGCCACCGTAACGGATCTCGAAAATGGGGATTATGCGACGTCTAGATTTCCAATGAGTATAAGCGAAAATCCAGAAATAGCTGACCGTCTTATGGATTCGGTCGTTAATCGCCTTCGAGAGTTGGGCATGCAACACATTGAGGCATACGCTGGTCCTGGAATGGGTAATACGGAACAAATGGCGAAGAAATATGGATTTACGAGAAAATTTACCCGTTTCAAGCGGAGCAAAATCACGATTGATGACCTTAAAGTGTCAGGAAACATCGCTGGCGTAAGGAATTACAATGATATTGCGGATCGAGAGGCAATCAAAGAGATTTTTGTCTCAAAAATTGGTTTGACTTATGAAGAAGGACTTAATAGATACAATAGTGTGGTAGAAGCCAAACATCGGAAGGAAGTCATCGATCCCAATCGAGTGAGCTGGAAGGTTGCAGAAGACTCCAATGGGATTACTGCCTTTAGTTATTTCCATCGATCTGATCGTAATCCGTCCACATGCGTGTTTTCACCTATTTGGTCCCGCGAGGATGTTGATCAAAGTCAGATTACAGATAATATTCTTTCTGCACAAATTGAGACACTCAAACCTCATGGGTTGAAGACAGTAACATCGTTTTTACCACCAAGATCGCTTGATTTAGACAAGTTCTATGTAAAGTTCGGGTTCACGTTTGCTCCAACCTATGTCTATGAAAAAATTATTTCATGAAGTTTCTGATGGATTGTCTTCAAGTCTATTATCCGATTGATCTCAATTAGTCTCCTGACAGAATTAAGAGATACGATAGATAATATCCAGTAATTACGCCATAAATTGAACCTAGAATTAAACTGGAGACTCCCCATGAAATTGTACTACTACTGCTTGAAATACCGTGTACAAGTATGTCTAACTCCAAGTCAACTACCAAATTGACTAAACCTAGCATAATCACGCTGACGAAGGCAGATATTAGTGATGCTCCTATAACCATGGAGGTATTTTGAAACTCGCTTTTGATCACTCGAAATTGAAAAAATGCGATAGTTGCAACATGAACAATCGAGCTGATTACATGGTTTAAGGTTAAATCAATTAAGGATTTTAAAACAATAAATACAATAATAGACGCCACCAGACCAGCGAGGAAACCAATGATTGTACCTCTTAGCCAAACTTGGCTCAATGAAATTCTGTTTCTCATCGTTTAATTAGGCGATTTATACACGTACCATCGCTCGAAGACTAAAATATGAGATATACAAGCCGACAAAATTTGCTTGATCAGCAACAACTGTAACTGTTGGACCATTCGATTGCTAAAGTAAAACTGTACAGATCGAATGTTCGGATTAATCGATTTTTCCCGTAAATCTTTTAAAGTTAGTTTCGATAGGTATCTTGAGCACTTTAGGCGAAATTCAATGTCAACATCTCTATCAAGTTCTTCTACACCATCGGAGAGGTCAAGACTTCAACAAATCATCAATCTACTAGTAGGAATAATGGGTTTTGTTCTCCCAGCCGCACTTTATTATTTTTCTGGAGAGACGGATCTTAGAGGTTCAATGAGTAGCTATTATCATACTGATTCGAAACCTATATTCATCGGTTATTTGATTATTCTGGGATTTCTTTTGATCATCTATCAGGGATATGGACGAATCGATAACCTCCTATCCGTTACTGCCGGATTATCAGCCTGGGCAGTTGCCTTATTTCCAACTGTGGATAGCGGGCTCCCTCGTGACCTTGCGGGATATGTTCATGTAGTAGCCAGTACCTTACTTTTTTTAATTATCGCATATTTCTGTCTTCGCATTTTTACTAAACGAAGTGGAGTTATCACTAGCAAGAAAATTTGGCGAGATCGGGTGTATAAACTGAGTGGGTATGTGATACTCTTCTCGTTAGCCATGATCGCTTTACCAAACGTGTGGGAAAGGTCATATCCAACTAACTGGACCTTCGGCTTCGAATATTTAACTAACACGGCATTTGGCTTGGCGTGGATAACTAAAGCGAATGGCATATTTTTCCTGAATGAGGATCCTATCAGCAGATGGACCCTAAGAGAATTTTTAGGATATCTTGCATTAATGGTCTATATAGTAATCAGTTTCTACATGATTGCTGTTATTACACCTGCATTCTGATTTAGAGCATTTCGCTGCAAGCCAAAATAATGGATGGATCGAGCTTGTCTTGAGTTCAACCGAATATCTAATATTTAAACACATTAATTGATTAAAGATTTCGAATTGCGTATTAGGCTGATAAGACGCTTTTGGGATGTATGGTTTATCGAACATGACTTATCTACCATTGTGAAAAGAAGGTAAAAATTAATATTTGCTCACAGCTGGGATCATGCCCATCCTATGTAATTCCAATAGATAATGATCGACTTCAGATTTAAGATCTTCATCTAAAATTATATTTCCGTACTGCAGGATGGTGTTTAAAAATCGTCCAGCCCCAGTGTATGCTATAATTTTATTTTCTTTAAACCAAAAGTATAAAATAGCATTTAGTGTCAGGTTTAGTTTCATTGGATCATTTACAGTCGCATCCCTTGAAACCCAGACCATATCTTTTTCTGCAATTATATTTACTATTTTCCAACTATGTAAGATTTTTGACAGCCATTTTCTCTCATTCATAAAATCGGTTTTACCATTATACTGATCAGGATGTGGTCCAGGTCCTACGGTCACATCTTCGTCAAAATTCAAGAGTTTGATAAATTTAATCCAATTCATTCCTCCTTTGGGACTCTTGACTTTATCAGATTTTACGACTTTTTGTACTAAGCCGTACTCCTTCATTTTGACTTCAGGGGGAAACCCGAACTGCGGGTGTAACAACGATTCCATTAAATTCCAATCTCGATTATTGGCCGCTTCGAAAAACTGGTGAACTATCTTTTTGTGAATTTCTATACTCATTAGCAATGGGGAAATATCTGTACATATCAATTATTCTACGAATGAGTCAAAACTAAATCAAAAATGATCCAAATTATCTCTTAGAT